>JAGHSB010000261.1 GCA_018066075.1 Candidatus Treponema scatequi | reverse complement strand
AAATAAGACTTTCCTCCAATTAAATCCGTAATTCAATTTTCCACATACTTTATTTTCCATATAAATTCAAAAATGTATGGATAAATTTTCACCCCCGCACATTTTTATTCGTACAATTTGCAATAAGTACTATTATACAGGGTGACAGCAAAAAATGTTATAAAGTTGTGATTTATTAAACACAATTTGCTATAATCTCCTTATGTTTAATTTTATCTGGCCAGCTGCCATTATCATTTTTTCAAACATTCTTTATCAGGTTTGCGCAAAAGGCATTCCAGAACAAATGAATACTTACGCTTCAATGACAATTACTTATGCAGTTGCAACACTTTTTTCAGCTCTAATGTTTTTTGTCACAAATAAAGGCGGAAACATTCTCCAGCAGTTCAAACTTACAAACTGGGCAACAATCATTTTAGGAATTGTAATTACAGGGCTCGAAGTCGGATTTATTTACGCATACAAAGCTGGCTGGAAAGTAAACACTCTGGCAACAGTTACAAACGCATTTTTAGCAATTGCCCTCATCTTCCTTGGATTTTTTATGTACGAGGAATCTATTACCTGGAGCAAAGTTGTCGGCGTTGTGATTTGTCTTGTGGGACTTTGGTTTATTAAAAAATAAGATTTATTTTACCGCTTTATAAATCCATTCTGTAAGCCCATTTGGAAGCCTTTCATCCATGTAAGTTCCGTCATCAAACAAAAGATTACATGCCATTGGATTTACAAGACAGTGCTGCCCCATTTCTGTTCCAAAATTAATTGAAGCAATTCCTTTGTCGCCGTTGTAAACCCAGTCTGGTGTAAAAATAAAACTGTGCTTCATTTTTTCAAGACGCGGCAGACGCGGAACAATTGCACCTTCGTAATCATTAAATTCATCACGCTTACCCATTGCTAAAAACAGATGAACATTATTTTCATCCCACTGGTCAATTACAGAATCTGATGGAAGTTCATCAGCACCAACAGGAATTAAAATATTGAAGAAAGATGGAAACTTTTCTCCCATTCTGTAAACCATATGAGCACCGGAAGAATTTCCCCAAAGCAATTTTTTGCCAGCACCACCATTTGGAACAGCGTATTTTTGAATAAACTGATTTATCAAATCATAAAGCGGCTCAATATAATCTTCACTCCAGGAATCAATCACTTTTCCAGCTTCATTGCGTTTTTCATTTGCAAGAGGAACAAGAATGTAAGCACCATCAAAACTTTTCTGATATTTTTCCGTAGCAAAAAACTCAGCACCGGCATAATTTATGCAGACATCACCTTCGAGAGCGTTTGTGTACCCGTGAAGAAAAATAAAAACAGGATAAGCCTTTCCTTTTTCAAAACCATGTTCTGTCGGATCAAAAAAGTAATACTTCATTCCGGCAGCATTGTCGCTTTTGTAAAGATTAAAATATTCACCAACTTTGTATGTTGGCGATTTAGAAATAAAAGCTCCCTCTGGAATTTCTTTTGTCCAATCGTTATTTTTCATTTTTCAATCTCCCATGAAAACTGTATTGT
>JAGHSB010000264.1 GCA_018066075.1 Candidatus Treponema scatequi | reverse complement strand
ATAATTAAGTAATTTAAAAATATGAAAAAATTAATTTGTTTACTTTTAATCATTTATTTGAGTTTTGCATCTGTTTTTGCAGATGATGGAAGAGGAGTTGAAAATCCGATTCTTGGTGGATTTCAATTATATGATACAGAAGATATTGAGATGACTGATGAAGTCGTAGAAATTTGGGAAGATCATGTCTGTGTAAAATTCCATTTTACTAATTTGACTCATGAAGCTAAGAAAGTTCAGATTGGATTTCCTGTTTACTGGGGCGGTGAATACGGGGTCGGTGCTCATGATGAAGTTGTATTAAAAGATGATGAACAGACACGAAATATGATTGATGATTATTACAAGTTTAAAAGTACTTGCAATGGAAAGATTCTTGAAAGAAAACTTGTGGCTTCTGCTCATGGTGATATGTATGATTATTATTATGTTGCTACTTTGCAGTTTGAACCTGATGAAGTACTTGAAGTTATAGATTCGTACAATGCAGGAAATAAGAAGGGTTCTGACAGCTGCGGATATGGATATACATCATGGGAATATATTCTTACAACCGGAAGTACATGGGCTAATGTAATAAAAAGTGCAGAAATTATTTTTCATTCAAAATATGACTGGAGTAAATATCAAAAAGAATATGTATGGAATATAAACGACATGAGTTATTATTCATGCGGATTTTCATACAAACCTGATGAAGCAAGGTTTGACAACGTTAAAGATGAATGGGTTATTAAGTGGAATTTACGAAATATAAAGCCTAAAGAAAATTGGAAAGCAGATATAAATACTTCATATCGATTGCCACTTTCAGACAGACTGTATCAGTATTATGCTGTCTTTCTTCTTGAGGAGCAGCTGGCTTTAATTCCGGAATATTATGAAATGCTTAAAGAAAAAGGATATTATGCAAATAATATGTCATTGGATGTCTGGAAAATGTCTAAAAATGACTTTTATGATTGTATAAAAGATTTGTATACATCTGGTTTTGATATTGATACTGAAAAAAATGAAGTAACAAAAATATATGCGCAGTTTATCATTAATTCGATTTACGCAATTCATGGATATGATTTTAAAGATGAAAAATGGAAAACAGTTTTTAATCATTTTGACTGGTATAAAGGTTCTGTAAAAAAACTTTCGAATAAAGATTTTACGGCAGAAGAACTCGAAATGATTGAAGAATTAAAGTCATTCAGATAAAACTAAAATAGTTAAAAGTTATAGAAGAAACTTTGATGAAATACAAACTTGTAATCTTTGACCTTGACGGAACATTATTAAATACTCTCGATGATCTTGCAGACTCTTGTAATGCAGTTCTTGTCAAAAACAATATGCCTGTCCACACAAAAGATGAAATCAGAATGTTTCTCGGAAACGGAATCAGAAAACTGATTGAACGGGCAGTTTCCGAAGAATCGGATGAAGAAACAAAAAATAAAGTTCTTTCAGATTTTACAGCATATTACAAAGAACATTCCCTCGATAAAACAAAACCTTACGACGGAATAATAGAATTTTTTTCTGAACTGAAAACTCGTGGAATTAAAATTGCAGTCAACACAAATAAAAATGAAGACGTCTCAAAAGAAATATGTGAAAAATATTTCCCTGGTTTTGTAGATATTGTTGCAGGCGGAAATGCAGGTCGGCCTTTTAAACCTGATTCTGCTGGCGTTAAATTGATTTTGAGTTCACTTGAAATTTCAAAAGAAAAAACTCTTTTTGTCGGGGACTCTGAAGTTGATTACCAGACTGGAATAAATGCAGGAATTGATGTTGTAAATGTTTCGTGGGGATTTCGTGATGAACGTTTTTTACGCGAACATGGTGCAGAAAAAATTGTTCATTTTCCTCAAGAATTATTAAAAATAATTTTTAATTCATAAAAAAACCACAGCCTTTTATTAAAAAAGTTTTGAATAGTTTCTTTTAATTTTCAGACTGTGTTTTTTTGTTTTATTTATGCAAAAAGTTCTGTAGTTTTTAACCATTCTGCAACTGCTGTTGCTTCTTTATCAAGTTCGCGGTCATCTTCTACAAAAGCACTCATCTTTCTTACTTCGTCGTGAACTTTTTTTGTAAACGGTGCAAAATCATCATAACCTGCAAGGTCAACAGCCTGCATTGCGGCTAACATATGAGTTCCGTACTGCAAGAAGAGAAGGTCAATCTGTTCGGCAAATTTTCTTGCACTGATTGTACCCATTGAAACTTTATCCTGATTAAGAGCTTCTGTCGGAGCTGATGTAAGAGAAACAGGGAAACAGTATGTAGCGATTTCTCCGCGGATTGCACTGATTGTAATCTGTGCTGCTTTGAAACCGAGTCTGAGTCCTGCACGAGGATGATCTGGTGGAGTTACTGGAATTAAGTTTTCTGTAAGTCCGTTGAATTTTCCGTCGATGATTACTTCTGCCTGTTTGTCAGAAAGGTCTGCGATGTTTGCAAGTGCTGTTCTCATGTAGTCACATGCTGCACAGATGTGTCCGCCGTAAAAGTTTCCTGTGTTGTAAAGTCTTTCGGCCTCGATGTCTACAAGTGGATTGTCGTTTGCAGAGTTTAATTCTTCTGTGATGAGGTCGCGGGCAAATCTCAATGTATCGCGGTAAACGCCAGTGATCTGTGGGGCGCAGCGAATAGAATAGCGGTCCTGAATTTTATTTGTCTGTGCTACAAATCTTTTACCGTTCATTTTTTCAATCTGATTGTTCAAAAATTCTTCGTATCGCCATACGCGTTTTGAATCTTTAATGATGTCATAAACGTAAGCTGCAGATTCGCACTGACCTTTGTGATTTTTGATTTCGCTTACTTTTGCAACAAACGGAGTATCTTTTCCGCGGGTGATTTCTGAAGTTACTGCAGTAAAGAAGTCAGAAATTTTTGCAAGACGTTCTGCTTTTTTCCATGCGAGTGAAGCAACTGCTGTCATGACAGAAGTTCCGTTCATGATTGCAAGTCCTTCTTTTGCTTCGAGCGGGAGTGGTGTAATGTTTTCTGCCTTGAATGCTTCTGCAGTTGGAACGATTTTTCCTTTGTAGTAAACAGTTCTCTGTCCCATGATAACGGCACCGAGATAGCTCAGTGGTGTTAAGTCACCAGAGGCTCCTACTGAACCGAGCTCGGGAATTACAGGAATGATGTCCTTGTTTAAAAGTTCCACCATAATCTTTGCAAGCTCCGGACGGATTGCAGAGTGACCACCTTTTACATTTCCATTTAAGCGAGCAAGTACAACAGCTCTTCCTGTTTCATGATCAAATTTCGGTCCAAGCCCGATTCCGTGATAAGTACAGATATCGCGCTGAAGTTCACCGGCTTTGTCCACGCTTATCTGATTGTGGCAGCTGTCGCCAAAATCTGTTGTTACGCCATATGTTGGAACGCCAGTAGCAATATAATCTTCGAGAAACTTTCTTGATTTTTCCATAGTCTCCCAAAACTGTTTGTCTTCCGGTAACTGGACTTTTTCGTTTTTATAAGCAACGTCACATACGTCTTCGATTGAAAGATCCTGGCCTTTTATTGTTTTCATATTAAAATACTCCGTAAAAAAATAAAAACGCGGTCATTAAAATAAAACCGCGTTTTAAGAAATTCCATTAAAAAATTATAATTTTTTAATCATCTCTGCCGCATCATCAAGATAATCTGCCTCAAGGCTTTCGATGTCACCAGCATCAACTGCAGCACTTGTTTCTGCCATCATCGGAATGCGGGCAAGAACAGGAAGATTAAAGCTCTTTGCAATTGCTTCGATGTTGCTCTGACCAAAGACATAAATCTTTTCATCGCATTTAGGACACTGAACATAGCTCATGTTTTCGATGAGTCCGAGAATAGGAATGTTCATCATGTTTGCCATCTTTACGGCTTTTTCTACGATTACGCGAACGAGCTGCTGAGGACTTGATACGATGATGATTCCGTCGATAGGGAGACTCTGGAATACTGTGAGCGGAACGTCTCCTGTTCCTGGCGGCATATCAACGAACATATAGTCTACGTCCTGCCATACGACATCAGTCCAGAACTGTTTTACGGCACCTGCGATTACAGGACCTCTCCAGATAACAGGATCGTTTTCATTTTCGAGAAGAAAGTTCATACTCATGAGCTGGATTCCGCTGTCTGTAACAACAGGGTAGAGGCAGTTGTCTCCGCCGGTTGCGCGTTTGTCTCCAACTCCGAAACTTTCTGGGATTGAAGGACCTGTGATGTCTGCATCAAGAATTGCCGACTTGAATCCTTCTTTATTCATTTTGCAGGCGAGGAGGCTTGTTACAAGTGATTTTCCAACGCCGCCTTTTCCACTTAAAATTCCAATTACCTTTTTAATTTTGCTGTCTTTGTGAGGTGCAACATGCATATCGCGTGATTCGCATTTCTGGCTGCAGCTAGAGCAGTCGTGTGTACAGTTTTCTGACATTAAAAACTCCAGTGATTAATTTACATAGAATATAGTAAATAAAAGATTAAAAGTCAAATGAAGGGGGCAGGTGGAATTTGGGCAAAAAAAAAGACCGGAATTAACCGACCTTAATAATTGATCACACGGGCGTTTCAGCTCGCATGTGATCTTTATAAACCTTTCTGCTCCGATTAGCAGTCGAGTCAAAGAGAATTTGTAATCATCAGGCATTAGATAAGAACAATCTCATTGGCTTATATTTAAATATATCACAAATCGGACAGAAGTCAAGTTTAAATTTTAAAAAGTTTTTATTGATAAAAACAGGTTATTCAATCCATTCATCAACAAAATATACAGTGTTGCCGTTGAAAGTTGCTTTTCCCCAATAATGTCTTTGTATCAGTTCTGATTCTGGTGCATTATTATTTGCATACCAGATGTCACCGGTACAGACTTCATATGTCAGTGTTGTTAAATTGCATTTGAATCCTTGAGATTCTGGATAGGCCATATTTAATATACCCTCTTCCTTAAATAAGAAAAATGGAAGATCTTCCTCATCATCATAAATAGTTTCTCCTGGCTGTGGATCTGGATTTATTGATTCCCAGTATTTACACTTATATAAATCACAAGTTGTATTGAGAGGGGTGTAA
>JAGHSB010000243.1 GCA_018066075.1 Candidatus Treponema scatequi | reverse complement strand
GTACGGAACTGTCATTCCCGGTCTAAAGATTCACGATATTGTACCAAGTGCTGACCTTGATATCGGTATTCCGATTTATTACGGATCTAAACAGAAAATCGGCATTGCACTTCAGGTTACTTTGAATCTTGACTATTAAAAATTAAAAAATATTTTTTCTTTTTATTTTGCGTATTCCTGTGAAAGAACTTTACCGTCTCTGATTTTAATTACATGTGTAGACATGTCTACGATTTTTGAATCATGTGTAGAGAAGATGAAAGTTGTCTTTAATTCACGGTTGAGATTTTTCATAAGCTGAAGAATCTGGTCGCCGTTTTTTGAGTCGAGGTTGGCAGTAGGTTCGTCTGCAAAAATAATCGGAGCTTTTGTTGCAAGAGCACGTGCAATTGCAACGCGCTGTCTCTGTCCGCCCGAAAGTTCTGCAGGTTTGTGGTTCTTCCATTCAGAAAGTCCTACTGTATCAATTAAAAAATTAATCCATTCTTCGCTCTGTGCTTTTGTCATTGCACGTTCCGGCGGAAGTTCACCGAGCTTGAGTGGAAGTTCGATATTTTCGTAAACGTTTAATACCTGAATCAAGTTGAAGTTCTGAAAAATAAATCCGAGGTTCTGGCGGCGAAGTGTAGTGATATGTCTGTCGAGTTTTGCAGGAAGAGTCTTGAGGTCAGGCAAATTGTAACCTGCGTATACGTCAGTTCCATTTAAAATAATCTTACCATCTGTAGGTAAATCAATGAGCCCCATCAAATTAAGAAGAGTAGACTTTCCGCTTCCTGAAGGTCCCGAAACAGATGCAAACTCGCCCTGTTCGATTGAAAAGCTCGAGTTGTCAACAGCGTGAACGACGGTTTTTCCCATCTGATAGTTTTTGATAAGATTCTGAACTTCAATAATTGCCATGTATAGTAATATATCACGATGTAAAGGTTTTCTCAAGTGATATTAGTTAAGTGGAATTTGCGTCAATTCCTAATTATACCACCCCTTGTTCCACATACAATATTCTGTTACTATAAACTATTCCACTTAACGCAGTGCAATCCTGTGCGGTGAAAAGTGGAAAAATCAATTACGGCCCACGCCAGAGTCGAAAAGGAGTTAAAAATGGCAAACGAAAAAGATACACACGCGTGTACGCTCGACAAAATCATCTCGCTCTGTAAGAGACGCGGTTTTGTTTATCAGGCATCAGAAATCTATGGTGGTCAGGCAGGTGCCTGGGACTATGGTCCTCTCGGTGTAGAATTTAAGAGAAATATTCAGAACGAATGGTGGCACTACATGACTCAGCTTCATGACGATGTAGTTGGACTTGATTCTGCTATCTTCCAGCACCACACAACATGGAAGGCTTCTGGTCACGTTGATCACTTCTCTGATCCAATGGTTGACTGTCTCGAATGTAATGCCCGCCATAGAGCAGACAAATTAATCGAAGACTTCATTGCTGCAAATCCGGATGTAAATCCTGGAAAACCAGTTGATACAATGACACACGACGAAATGAAAGCTTTCATCGATGCAAACATTAACTGTCCTACTTGCGGCTCAAAAAATAAAAAATATACAGCAGTCCGCGAATTTAACCTTATGTTCAAAACATATCAGGGACCAATCGCAGATGACTCACACCTTATTTATCTTCGTCCTGAAACATGTCAGGGAATCTTTACAGATTTCAAGAACATCTGTCAGTCAAACCGCATGAAAGTTCCATTCGGTGTTGCACAGGTTGGAAAATCATTCAGAAACGAAATCATTTTCAAAAACTTCATTTTCAGAACCTGTGAATTTGAACAGATGGAAATGGAATATTTCTGCAAACCTGGAACAGAAGATGAAACATTCGAACGCTGGCGAAATGACCGCTGGCAGTTCTACCTCAAATACGGAATCCCGGAAAAACAGCTCAAGTGGCATCACCACGATAAGCTTGCTCACTATGCAAAAGATGCATACGACATCACATACAATTTTCCGATCGGATTTGAAGAAATCGAAGGTATTCACTCAAGAACAGACTTTGACCTTTCACAGCACCAGCTCTATTCTAAGAAAGATATGTCTTACATCGACCAGGAAGACGGAAACAAAAAATACGTTCCATATGTAATTGAAACATCAGCAGGTCTTAACAGAAACTTCTTGATGTTCCTCTGCGAAGCATACGAAGAACAGAATGTTGCAAAACCAGGTGAACCAGAAGATTACAGAACAGTTCTTCACCTTGATCCTCGTCTTGCACCGATTACAGTTGCAGTTCTTCCACTCATGAAGAAAGACGGTCTTGCAGAAAAAGCAAAAGAAATTCAGCACATGCTCAAAGAAGATTTCGTAACAGACTTTGATACATCTGGAACAGTAGGTAAACGCTACCGCCGCCAGGACGAAGTCGGAACTCCTTTCTGCGTAACTGTAGACTACGATACAATCCAGGAAAAGAAAGAAGACGGTTCTGCAAACGAACTCTTCAACACTGTAACAGTCCGCTTCAGAGATTCAATGGAACAGGAAAGAGTAAAACTTGATGATCTTAACGCATTCTTGTTCAAGGCAATCAAGAACTACAAACCGGTAATTAAATAAATGGATTTTATTGGATTAGGTAAGTCTAATCTATTGGTTAGCCGCGTTGGCTTTGGCGCTCAGTCCCTCAACGAGATTGATACCGAAGAAAACGCGGCTATCCTTATACATAAGGCTTACGATGCGGGAATTAATTTTTTTGATATTTCTCATTCAGAAGTTGAAAGCGAAAAGCGGTTGGGTGCGTGCTTAAGTGGAATTCGCCAGAACGTTATTCTCGCAACTAAATCCGATGCCACAACAAAAAAAGAGCTCCTTCAGGAACTCGACGAAAGCCTTTTTGCACTTCAGACAGATTACATCGATCTCTTTCAGTACGATTTTACAAACGATACAAGCCTCAGCTTTGATGAACTCAAAAGCGCATTTTTACTCTTGAAGGAGCGCGGTAAAATCAGACATTTTGGTTTTTCAACTCAATCAACTGAAATTGCAGAGGCATTATTAAATAAAAACTTTTTCGAATGCGCACAGCTTCCGTTCAACCTTTTGACAGATGAACAGACTCTCGCAATCATCGAACGCTGTAAAAATGAAGATGTAGGATTTATCGCAATGCAGCCATTGTACGGCGGATTAATCCGCGACATTCCTCTTGCAGAAGGATTCTTGCACCAGCACGAAACAGCAGTTCCACTCTGGGGTGTACGCAGCCTCGAAGAATTAACTCAGATTCTATACTTCAACGAACACCCGCCAGTAATCGACGACAAGTTTGAAGAAGAAATAAAAAAAGTCAGACTCTTTTTCAGTTAAATATCAACTAAAAAAAATCTGACTTCTCATCAATTCAACAACCAGCCATCAATTCCTAATTCCGAATTGCAAATGCACTCGCGCATTTGTCAACTCGCTTCTTCTTTCTTTAAGAACTTAACCGCATCTTTGGCTTCGGCACTGTTCAGGACGCGGACGATTTTGTTGATTCCATCGTCTGTCTCAATTGTACGAGGATCGCCGTCGGCAGCTTTTTCACCGAGAATCTGTACGATCGGATTTTTTGGATTGTCAGGGTTTACATCACAAACCTGACCAATCTTTCCGTTTGCAAGATAAACGTATGCACCAATCGGATAGATTGAAAGAGAGTAGAGGAGAGCCTTGATGACGTCTCCGTTGTATTTTGAATTCTGATTTTTAAGCATTTCAACCATTGCATCATAAGTTGTGCGTGCTTCACGGAAGTTTCGTGGAGATGACATAGCTTCGTATGAACAAACGACAGAAATGATTTTTGCATAATCAGAAATATTGTTTGCAGTGAGATTCTGCGGGTAACCCGAGCCATCTTCGCGTTCGTGATGTTCCAAAATTGAACGCTGAACTGGAATAGGAAAATCTGCCATGTTAATGATCTGATATCCTAAAAGCGGATGAGTTGCAATTTTTGCGCGTTCTGCATGAGAAAATTTTTTTTCAGAAAGATAAAGGTAAGATGGAAGTTTTAACATTCCGATTTCGTGCAGAATACAGCCTACACCGAGTTCCTGGAGCTGTGTAAAGTTCAAGTGGAGTTTGAGTCCGATTACAATTGCGAAAATTGTGGAACGCATAGCGTGGCTTACGAGATAGTTTTTTGTACGAGTTTCAACAGATGGGGAAATGCGGAGTACGTATCTGCGGTTTTCCTTTACGAATACGCAAAGTTCCTTTACTGTTTCGAAAAGTTCGTCTTTATTGAAATCACCGTGTGTTGCATAGCGTGTGTACACAGAGTGAATATATGTCATATATTCGTTGTAAACATTGAGAACAGCATTAAGGCGCCCTTTTTCATTGCTCATTCCCTGAGCTTTTGCAAGGGCTTCCTTAATCTGAGTATTCATCTTTGGAGCTTCAGCTTTCTGTTCTTCGTTAACATCTACTTCTTCAAAATTTTCATTGAGGACTTTTTCGTCAAATTCCGGTTTAACAAATGGATTTGTACCGTCGAGCAATACTTCCTGAATGTTCCACATTTGAAGCTCTTTTAAAAGCTCTCGTGTTACAGGCTGTCCGGCACCTAAGAGAATGAATGATTTGTCTAAAAGCAGTTCTTCTTTGAATGACTGCTCAGGTTTTAATGTCTCAACTTTGATGGTATTCATATAAAAAAAAGAAAACTCCAATCCTACTCTGTTATTATCGGCAGTTTCTCCTAATAATATAAGAAAAAAACGAAAAAAAAGTAATACATTTTGGCAAATTTTTTACGAAATTCCACTAAAGTTTACCCCCTCAAATCACGATAATTATAGTACACGGGAGATATAGCTTTGGGCATATAGACATCCAGATGCCCGAAGATCCGTATTAGAAATTAAGTTGGAACGTTGTGTGAACGCTTCCAACTTTTTTTTTGTTTAAATGGAATTTGGGAAAGCGGGGGTGTGCTTCGCGGGAATGAGTTGGTGGTTGAAATCTGGTGGGGTTTGACACAGATCGACACGGATAAGGACAGATAGACACAGATTTGGTGTAAAGGGTGGGTTGAAGATGGAGTGGATATTTTTTTTGTGGAAAATTGACTATGGGGTTAGAGGGGATGTTGGTGTGTGGCATCCGAAAAATAAAAATATTTTTGTGCAGAAAATTTTTAAAAACTTAAACAATAATCTCTTGGAAGAGTCTAAATCAATATCACTTACCAAACAGTTATGTAATATCTTCTTTTTTAAGTTTTTGAAAATTTACAGCAAAAATATTTTTATTATCCCAAAAATACGCAAGTATCAGTTTAAACACAGCGCGAGAGTGAAGCCAGGGATTTGTATTGTTTAAGATGTTTTTTTTACGTTAGATATATTTTTGGTATTTTTTTATAGATGTTATGAGCTCGCGATAGATGATTTTTGAGCGCTGGATGTTTTTTAGGATGTCTGATTTCAGGGGTGGTTCTTTTGCAAGAATGGAATCCAGCTGGCGCTGGGTTGGAAAGACGAGGGATGCTACTTTTTTGACGTCGGAGTTTAAGATGTAACTGTCGATTTCTGAGAGGGTTGGAAACTGTTCGCGGGATTTCTGTTCGGCGAGGGCTTCTGGGAGAGAGAGGATTTTTTCTGTGATTGAAAGTCCTTTTTTGGCTTTGGATAAAAGCTGGTCAAAGAGATTTGAGAGGTTGTCGTAAACTTTGTCAAACTGTTCTTTTGAAAAACCTTTATCAGAGCGTTCTGCCTGTTCGAGTAAATTCCACTTGTTTTTTTCTACATCTTTTAGCGAAAGAAGATCTTCGATGCGGGCTGTCTGCATTCCCGGAATCATGAGGCTTTTTGTCGAGAGCGTGTATGTGTCGATGCCGAGGTCTGATTTGTTTTTTGCGATTTCGCTTTCGAACCACCAGGCGAAGAGTTTCATTTTGCTGTCGGTGATTATTTCGTTTTGTTCGTAGTCTTTTGCTTTTTCATTTGTGTCGTTGAACAAAAGGGATGCGAGGTTGTTTTCTGCGGGTTTGATTTTTGTTGAGAAGAGGTGCGAGCGTTCTTCGAAAGTGGAACCTCTTATGTGCGTTTTCTTTTGTGGAAATCCGAGGTCTAAGCCTGAGATGTAAATCTTTTTTGCGCCGAAATATTTTGCAGCATCGTAAGCAGATGTCGTAACTGAACCGCCGGCGCTGATTTTTCCGAATGTTTTTTCTGACAAAAGATTTTCTTCAAAATATTTTCCAAGTGGAAAAAGGCTTTCAATGAAAACTTTTTTGCGGCAGTTGAATCTCATTACGCTCGGGTAAACGCTTGACTCTGTGATTAAAACAGATGACGCAGAAGAAAGTCCTTCGATATGTTTTGCAGCATAGTACTGCGGGTCAACTAAAACGATGAAGTCCGGTTCAATTCCATTTTTCAATAATGCTTTAAGTGCTGTGTCTACTGCGATTATGAATGCACGTTTTTTAATTTCTTTTAAATGAGGAAGAATGTTTTCGAGCGTCGGACCTGCGGCACAGATTACACACGGAATGTCAGATGTAATCATGTTTTTGTAGATGTTGATTCCGGATGATTCTGAAATTGTCTTAAGATTTTTTGCGCTGTTTTTGAGCCAGAGTGAAGAAAAGCGTTCGAGTGTATTTGTGTTGATGTTCTGTTTCTGGCGGTTTCTTTCGATGAGTGTAAAGAATGTTTTGAACCATGATGTCTGGTGTGCCGTCTGGCTGTTTGATGTAATGACTTTTATTTTATCAAGCGGTGTGATTGCTTCAACTAATGTCGCAGTCTGTTCTGCAGGAGCCTGTGTAATGATTACGACGCTCTTGTGATTGAAAAGAGGTGTCCAGTCGAGAGCGCACATCGATGCAAAAAGATAGCCAGGGTCTGGTTCTGCGAGGATGATTAAGCCGTCGTGTTTTTTGGCGCATTCAATCGGAGCGTAGCCGAGACCGAATCCGGCAAAAAGAAAAGTTGTATCGGTGTCAAACCCTGCGGGCTGAGAATTGAGTACGGCTTTTGAAGTGTCTGCGGGCTGAGAATTGAGTACGGGTTTTGAAGTGTCTGCAGCTTGTGATGGCTGTGAAAATAATTTTTCTGCTTCTTTTTTCGGGCTGTAGCTTGAGTGCAGAAATATGTTGTTTTCTTTTACTGTGAGTTCGCCTGATTTTGACGGGGTAAATGTCCAGAAGCTGAAGATTGAGTTTAAAATTGAAAGGGATTCTGGAGATGCAGGATTTTGAAGTGGATTATCGTCTGCTGAAGTCTGCGGGTTTTGAAGTGATGAACTGTCGGGTGCGGATGCCTTATTGAGAAGTTCCACTACGCTTTTAATCTGCGGTTCGAGAAGGGCGTAGAGGTCTGGGAAACGGGTTTGAAGAAGTGAGGCGTTGTTTGAAAAAGTCGTTAACCAGATGTTTTGCAATCTATGCTCCGCCCTCTATTCGAGATAAAGGTCAATCTTCATGTTTTCTGTTATCTTTGTTCCTGGCTGCGGAGTCTGGTCTGTTACCCATCCGTTGCCGTGAATGTTTACGTTGATGTCAGTGCGGTCGAGAAGGTGAAGAAGTTCTCGTTTTGATTTTCCTGTAAAGTCTGGAAGCTGCTGTCCGAGTTTAACCTGTTCTGCCTGGTGAATTGAAATCTTTCCTGAGTGCTCGAGGCTTGCTGCGTTTCCGCGGCTCATTCCGAGATGGTCGATGATTGCGTCTGCTGATTCTTTGATTACAGGTGCAACGATGCGGCTTGCGTACTGAACGCCCTGTGCTTTCTGGATGACGATGTAAAGAATAATTTCTGGATCTTCTGCCGGAAAGAATGCGAGACAGTCTGACAAAAAGTCTGTGTCACTGTATCCGCCGTGTTTTGTATCTGCCATCTGAGCAGTACCTGTTTTTACGCCGATTGAAATGTCGCCGAGGTTTGCACGCCATCCGATACCTTTTTCAGCACCTGTTTTCATGCAGCTCAAAATGTAGTCTGCTGTCTGAGGTTTGATTACCTGCTGCTTGTATACAGGCTCGTGAACATATTCTACGTTTCCTTCGCGGTCAGTAATCTTTGAAAGGACGGTAAGCTGAATTCCCTTTCCTTTGTTTGCAATATATGTTGCAGCCTGAAGCATCTGAATTGCAGAGATGCCGACTTCCTGTCCGATTGAGATTGTCATCTTTGAACGTGCTGACCAGTATTTGTCATTTGTATCTTTAAGTGAGCCTGCAGTTTCACCAGGAACTTCAAGTCCTACGCGCTGACCGAAACCAAATCCTCTGAGTTTTGCAAGGAAAGTCTCTGTATTCATTCTGTCAGTAATCTGAGCCGTAACGTCGTTGCATGACATTTCAAGTGCACCGCGTGCAGTTAAATATCCGTGCTGTGAAAGACATGTGATTTTTACTTTTTCACCTGAGTTCAAAGTTTTTTCAAAAACTCTGTCGCACAAAAAGAGTTCGTCCTGTCTGAATGCGCCCTGGTCATATGCTGCTGCAATCGAGAATACTTTAAAAACAGATCCAGGTTCAAACTGTGTCATCGCAGGTCTGTCGATTGTCTGTTCGATTGTTGCGCTTCCGTAATCATTCAAGTCAACTGAAGGGAGAGAAACATATGAAAGGATTTCTCCGTTCTTTGCGTTTGCAGCAAGAAGCATGAGGTTTGCACCCTGAGTTGATTCAAGAGCTTCCTTTGCAATTTTTTCAAGTTTGTACTGTAAGTTTGCATCGATTGTAAGGTAAACGTTTTTTCCCTGTTCTGCTTTTTCACCGACTGCTTTTGGAACTGGCGAGAGATAGCGCTGCATAGAATATTCCACGCCTGCAAGTCCTGTTCCGTCATCACCCATGTAACCGATTAACTGAGAAGCAAGTTCGTTTTCAGGATACACGCGTCCCGGAATTTTATCAAAGCGTGCGAACGTAAATTTTTTTTCTTTACATATCTGTGCAAGTTCTTCGTAAGTAACCTGATCAAGTTTTTTTCTGAGATATACAAAGCGCTGTGTCTTTGGATTTTCTTTTGCATTCTTTATGAAGTTTGCAATGATTTGCGGATCTTCGAGAAGTGGAACTGCAATGTCATGTGCAAATGTATCGACGTCAGTGATGTTTTTTGGTGTAACGCCAAAGTGATAGAAGTTTGTCTGTACTGCGAGAGGCTTTCCGTTTCTGTCGACGATTGATCCGCGTTCTACCTGCGGAAGCTGCGGAGCTGTGAGCTGCTGCGGAGAAAATGCAAGTTTTCCAAATCTGATGAGGACTGCGATAGTGAAGACGAATGCGATTGCGCCGATGATGATGAGTCTTGGTTTTGAAAAGAAGCCGTTTACCTGCATATAACTTTCCCCAGTACGTTAGTTACAGGAATAAATCCATAATTTCTGGAGTCATAACTTTCTGCGTAATTGTCTCCAACTGCGAGAATGTAATCCTCCGGAACAGAAGAACATTCCTTCATGTTCTGATATTGTTCTTCTGTCAGTGGAATCTGTAAGTCATTATCCACTAATAAAATATAGCTTGAATTTGTTAAATAATCTAGTGTAGCGTTTTGTGTTGCCACGCAGCGTTTGACTACGAGGTTGTTTTTGTAGAGGTAGATGACAACGTCTCCTGTTTTTGGCTTTGACCATTGAACGAGGAGTTCTGCTCCGAATGGATTTGGAATTCCGTAGGCTGCTTTGTTTACGAAAATTGTCTGTGTATTTGAAAGGGTCGGCTTCATGCTTGAGCCGTCAACTGTCAGTGTTTCGAAAAGAAAGAGTTTAACGAGAGCTGCAATAATTAAACCGATGAAAATGCAGTAAAGGATGGAAAACGATTTAACTTTCTTCATATTTTTATTCTAATATGTCAATTTAAATATGTCGATAGTTAATATATGGAAATAATCAGTTACGTGGGTGGCCGTCCTGATAATAGGCCAAAAAACAATTTCATTAAAGTGTTATCGTCCTTTACTTCTAACAAAAGACATGGGGTAAGACGCGTAAATTACAATCCGATGCAGTTTAACTCAACATCTGTATCGTTAAGCACTGTAAAAAACATAACGCTTCCAAAAATCAACATCTCTTTCAAAAAAGCAGGTTTCGCAGTAAAAAAAGCGTGGTGGCTCGTTCCACTTGCAGCACTTTTATTTGCAGTTCCAGTTACAACAATCAAAACTGTATGCTGGTTTGAAAGCAGAACTAACCCGATTCCACTAAACGAAGAAAACGAATTTGACTTCTTGAACAAAGAAATGGCACGCTTTGCAATGAGCACAAATGCTGGTGTTGCAGAAGACGGTTCGATTGCAGGCGTTACAGCTGATTATTCTTTCAAAGAGCCTGTGACTTTCACAAACTACACAGTAAAATCAGGTGATACAATAAGTGGAATTTCTTTGAAGTTCCATCTTAAGAATATTTCAACAATCATTGCAGTAAACAATATCGAAAATGTTCGTTCGTTGAATGCAGGTAAAAAACTTGTAATTCCTTCTGTTGACGGTCTTTATTATAAGGTAAAAAGTGGTGACTCGATTGAAGGAGTTGCTAAAAAATATGATGTTTCAGTTGAAGACATTCTTGATGTAAATGACCTTGAAAGTTCAGTTCTTGCAGTAGGAACAAATCTTTTTATTCCTGGAGCAAGACTTGATAATTCTGCCCTCAGAAAGGCAATGGGTGATACATTCATCAATCCTCTTAAAAGTGTAAAATATCGACTTACTTCACGCTGCGGCTGGAGGGCAGATCCTTTTACAGGTGTTCGTCAGTATCATCCTGGAGTTGACCTTGCAATCAGCCAGGGAACTCCGATATATGCGGCTTTGAGCGGAAAAATTGTTGTTGCCGGATGGTCCAATCTTTACGGAAACTATGTTATAATAGATCATGGTAACGGGTACCAGACTCTCTATGGTCATATGTACAAAATGCTCTGTACTCGCGGTCAGGAAGTAACAACAGGAACAAAAATTGGTCTTGTTGGAACAACAGGCTATTCAACAGGTCCTCATCTTCATTTTACGGTTTATAAGAATGGAAAGGTTGTTGACCCTCTGACATTGATAAAATAGAAAAATTGAAAAGTGCCTTAACCGGCACTTTTCGTGTTGAAGGAAAGATATATGATTCCAGTTTGTATTTGCGGCGGTTGCGGCCGTACAATTGAAAAAGAGTTCGTTTACTGCCCTTGGTGCGGTCTTTCTAAGATTACTGCAATGACAGAAGATGACAAGATGGAACAGATTTTTAACCGTCTTGAAAAGATGCAGAAAGACAGCCGTGACGAAAAAATTGAAAAGATGACGACTAAGCTTGATGACTTGAAAAGGGAACTTGATTCAATGGTTCTCTGCTCGGAGATGCATAAATGAAAAAAACATTTTCTGTTCTGGCTCTGCTCACTTGCTGTGCGGGGCTTTCTTTTGCTGGAATTACATTTGATAATTTAACAATCAACTCTGAAAACACTGTCCTTTATAAAATAAATCATGATTTTTCCGGGGCACCAAGTTACGATACCCTGTTTTCGATTCAGCTCGACGGAGAAAAATCTATCGGACCAAATTATCTTCCGAACATCCTTACTTGCTATCCGGAAGACTTAAAGACTTTCAACGGCGGAAACCTCATGCAGGTTCGTAACCGCTACGGAACAGCTCTTTACGATTTTTCAAAAGATACGCTTTCATGGATTGCACGTTCTTCAATCATTCCTGAAAAGGCAGAAACTTTAAGTCCTATTACGGCAAGCCCTGACGGACTCTGGTGCGTATTCGTAAGAAAGACAAGTTCTTCAACTGGAGAACTTATCATCCAGGATATTGCAACAAGAAAATACGTAATCCTTGATAAAGAAGCTAAGTTTGACTATTCGAATGTAAACATCAAATGGTCTGATGACAGTAAATACTTTTTGTATGAAAAAAATAATTCGATTTATTTCTGTGATCCTGATGCGATGTTCAAGGGACTTCAGATTACTGAAAACTGCCGCAGACTTGGAAACGGAACAATCAACAGCGTAGAGTGGTGCGGATCAAATAAAATCGTATTCATCGATTCAGACATCGTTTATCTTCTTGATGCAAAAGAGTTTGCTTCATTTGGAATGTATTCAAGCTTCTTTCCTTTTGGAAAAATACTTGGACGATTAAATGAAAAGTTTGATTCTGCAAATATGTTTTTCTCAATTAATAAAGATGCATCACAGCTTGTTACTGTAG
>JAGHSB010000134.1 GCA_018066075.1 Candidatus Treponema scatequi | reverse complement strand
CTAGTTTTTTATAAATTTTCACCTAATTTCTTGCAAAACTTTGCAAATTTCACTAATATATCAATATGACAAATAATGTGATTTTGTCACTCTTGCGGATAAGTAAAGTGTTTGCAGTTAAGATAGTGGAACTTGTATTGCCTGTGGCCGCGGTCTGGCAAATTCCATAAAAAAGGAGAAAAAAAATGTCTTTGACTTCTGATATTGAAAGACTTTTGCCTCATCGAAAGCCGTTTCTGTTTGTTGATGAAATTATTTCTTGTGATGATGCAGGAAGTGTGAGTACGAGAAAATTTACGGAAGATGATTTTTTCTTTAAGGGGCATTTTCCGCAGTATCCGGTTGTTCCGGGGGTGATTTTGATTGAAACTATGGCGCAGGCTGGAGGCGCGGCGCTTAGTTATCAGAAGAAGTTTTCTGATGACAGCCTGTTTTTTCTTGGAACTGTTGATAAAGTGAAGTTCAAAAACCAGGTCCGCCCCGGCGACACAGTACGTATGGAAATTAAAAACCTCCGCGTCTCCCCAAGAATGATAAAACAGTCCGGCAAAGCCTTTGTCGCCGACACCCTCTGCGCCGAAGCCGAGTGGATGTGTTTGGTCGGCGAAGCCGACCAAGTCAAATAATTTCTAAACAGCACACGGAGTGCAACTCCGTATGTGTTTGTTCGGCAACGCCGACCAAGTTAAATAATTTCCCTGCAACAAACGGGACGAGTCTAATCTGATTGCAAAATGGTCTAGTGTTATTCTTCTTCATATGATAAAATAAAAACATCATTTTTTTATAAGGGTGGTTTTATGAAGAAGATATTTGTAAGCCTTTTTGCCTGTGTTTTATTTTTATTCTCATGTAATTTAAATATGTCGTCTGGCGATACAGATTTGATTGTCTACCTTCCTGGAAGCGAAGGTAAAGTTACGCAATATAGAGCGGAGAATGTAAAAACTTATCGCATTGATTTGACGAATGAAAATGGTGATTATTATTCTCAAACAGGTGAACGAGGCGGCACGATTGTTTTCAGTAATATTTTATGTGGAACTTACACTGTCGACATCTGGGGCTTGGATGAAAATACTTTTGTAGCAGCGCATACAAGAACTACGATAACTGTATTCAAAGGTGAAGAGAATTACTTATCTGCAACAGCTATTCTTAGAAATAAAGTTAATCAGTTTTTCGTAAGCGTACCAGAAGGTGTGTGGAATTCTGATTATGAAAATTATTTCAGAGATGCAAAGTATTATAATGCTGTGAGAGATGTGGAGTATGGTGTAGAACCTGGAGATGGAAGTCTTGCTCCAGCAGGAGATAATCCTCCTGACTGCACTTCTGCTAAAATTATTAATCCTAATGTCGAATATGCATATTTGAATTATATTAGTAATGACACAATTAGAGAAAATTATAAATGTGGTTTTACCTGTAAGTTTAAAGCAGAGAAAAAAACAAGATTCTGGATTTCGATTTATGATTCTTTAAGAGAAGATTATGGTGTAACTAAATATTATGAGTATGATCCAGAAAGTGATGCTGTTGTGAGTGCGGCTCAAGATGGTTTTTTAGATCTTAATTATTTTCGGGTTAATGAAAGACAAAATGAATGGAAACCACTTGTGAGAATAGGATTTCCTAGGGGCTGTGGAAAAGTTACAGTTGCATCGCCTACGATATATCCTAACCCTGAACCAACATATGAATATTATGATATTACATCAAATACATCTATGCTTCCTCAAGAAAATGCATCAGTAGTAGTAGAAGACCTGAAGGTTGGAAAAAAATTTATTTTTGATAAATCACAATCTGGTGGTAAATATACAGCTGCGTTGTTTACTGGAATGCAGATTGATGGTAATGAATTTTACGTAGCTGATATTACCGGACTTCGTGTTAATACTGCTGTAAAGAATTTAAATATTACAGTAAAATCC
>JAGHSB010000089.1 GCA_018066075.1 Candidatus Treponema scatequi | reverse complement strand
ATACTATTATGAAAGAATAAGGTATGCAGTTTCAGAGTGAAGAAAAGTTTAGAGAATGTTGTCAGAACCTGAAAAACGGTGATTTTTTAAAGGCTTACGACATTTTAAATTCAATAATCGAAGCGGCACTGGACAATCCTCAGATTGAATTTGCCGTCAACTGCTTTTCATTCTGGATGAATATTATTCATCAGATAGACAGAATCGAAGACTGCTATGAACGCGGAGAAATCCTTCTTAACGAATGGCACAACTTTCAGGCTTTCATAGCAAAACCTAAGTATAAAATCGACGATTTTGTTCTATACAACTTTAAGTCAGGTGTCTTTACACTCGCATTACAAAATTATGAAACGCTGTTAAATGTCCAGGACTTTGACCAGAAAGCCGAAATCTGCAGAAAGCTCGGCCTCTGCTACAAGAAAATCGGACAGTACGAAACAGCCAAAAACTGTCTCTCGGAATCAAACAGGATTAAACCTGGTGTTGCTCCTGTCATTGCTGAACTTGCAGACTGTTTTGCACTTTGTGGTGAAGACCGTCAGGCTAAGGTTTTATTTCGCGAAGCCTTCTTTATTGATCCTCAAAAGGTCAATATGAGCTTTCTCGATTCTGAACTGATTTTGTGCCTTGTTAAAAAAGTAGAAGAAAAAGGTATTTCAGGATCGTCATTGCAGTCCTGGATTCCTGTTTACGGACAGATTTTTGGTGTGTTCACAGTAAAACGCCAGCTTCGTCCGCAGGAAGTGTCAAAGCTTAAACAGGAAATATATGCAGAAGAAAATGAATTGAAAGATCCCGGCTGTAATAAAGAGCTTATTACTCCGAGACTTTGCAACCTTTACTTCTGGATCATCGACCATTATGCAATGAACAACGAAGAGAATTTCAGGATCAATGAGATTCTGCAGAGAATAAAAATTTTGGACCGCGGTATTTACGAATTATACGTTAAGTAAACGGTCTTGAGTGAGTTATCAATATTATAGGAGATATTTTTTATGTCTAAAGAAATCGTCACTAAAGTTCAGGAGATGCTCAAAGAGGAAACATGGACTCGTGCAACAATCAGTAATTACACCAAAAACAATTTGGCAGAGCTTACAACAATCATTGAACAGGCACGTAAAGAAGGTTGTGAAGCAGAAATCAAAGAGTTGTGCGATGAACAGTTAACTCATTCAAAAGACAGTATCATTGCATTGTATATCAGTGGAATTTTATCAGCACGCGACGGTGCTCTTGATAACTCATCACTCGTAACACTTGTTGATATCTTCCAGAAAGCTCACAAAGAACCAATCGTATCATACCTCTGTGAAACAGTTCTTGAAGAAGATCCAAACAACAAGTTTGCATTAAAAACTCTTGCTAAATTACTTCATGACGAAAACAATGAAAAAGCATGGGAACTCTACGAACAGATCGTAAAAATCGATTTCGAAGAAGCAGAACTCGCAAAAGTTCTCGCTGAACACTACGAATCAATCAAAATCGAAACAGCAACTGAGTTCTATAAAAAAGCACTTCTCCGCTACATCGCTCAGAAAAATATCGGTCCTGTAAAAGAAATGTGGACAAAACTTGTAAGCCTCATTCCTACACAGATTGACTTCTTCCTTCTTGCACAGAGAAAAATTGCAAAAACAATCAGCGAAGACAAATCAGCTCTTCTCATGCAGGAACTTTACAACTACTACAAAGACAACGGTGACACAGGAAGCAACTGGGATACAGCAATCATGATCCTTAAGCTCATTCTTTCTATCGATCCAAAAGATCCTTGGGCAAGAAGAGAAATCGTTGAATGTTACCGCGGTAAATATAAAGACCACAGCCAGCTTGAAGACTACATCCGTTCTTCTGACCTTACTCAGAACTTCAGAAACGTATTCGAAGCTATCAACGACTTTGAAAAACACATCGCATTTGATAACGGAAGCTTCGTATTCCACAGAAGCTGGGGCGTAGGTAAAATCAAAAAGGTAGAACTTGATAACCTCAAGATTAACTTTGGAAAGAAATATGGTATCCATGACATCTCACTCAAGATGGCAGTTACTTCACTTACACCACTTGCCAACGACCACATCTGGGTTTTGAAAGCAAGCGCAAAAGACAGAGCAGAACTCGCAAAAGACGTTAAAGACAATGTTGAAAAATATCTTGAAATTATCATCAAGAGCTTTAACAACAGCTGCGACTTTAAACGCATCAAAGCAGAACTCGTTCCATCAATTCTTACTCCAGGTGAATGGACAAGCTGGAACACAAAAGCTAAAAAGATTCTCGAATCAAGCTCTAAGTTTGGCGTAAACACAAATGACATCAATCAGTATGTAGTTCGTGAAAACGAAATCACAACTGAAGAAAAATATGCAAACGAATTCAAAGCACAGAAACAGTTCTTTAACCGTGCTGACATCATCATGAAGTTTGTTAACTCAGATGAAACACAGAAAGACAGCGAACTCTTTGCTGATATGTACAACTACTTCATCGGATTTATCAAGACAATCACAAAAGTTACAGATCAGGTTCTTGCTTCTTTCCTCACAGTTCAGAAAATCGGAAAAGCACTTCCACAGCTTGCATATAACTGCAAATACACATTCGCTCAGATTTACGATGACATCGAAGATCCACGCGTAATGTACACATCACTCAAAGATTCAAAGAATACTACACTTAAAGAAGACTTCCTCAACAACATCAAGCTTCTTCCTAACTGGGCAGATGAATACATCAGACTCTTCCCTACAGTTCTTCAGGAAAAACTCCTTACAACTCTCGTAGACAACGGATATTCTGATAAACTCAAGTCACTTGTTAAGAATGCATTTGATGACGTTAAAGATTTCAGAGAAGCAATCCTTTTCTTCTTCGACAAATCACAGGAAAAAGAATGGTTCAAAGACAGCGGCGTTAAATATGAAAAACAGCTTATCGCATTGCTCAGCATCATCGAACTTACATTCCTTGAAATCAACAACCACGTTAATACAACAGAAAATAAGAAGATCAACAAGACTGCTACACAGCTTCTCTTCAAGAACGATACACTTGCAAACTACATGTTCTCAAATGATGAAGAAACAGTAACAAAGATGTACACACTCGTTGACGATATTCCAGACCTTGACGCAAACCTCAAAGCCGGACTTCGTTCAAAGATCCTCGACAAATACCCTGATTTCAAATTCCACAAAACAGAAGAAAAGAAACAGGTTACTCACGGTATCTTTGTTACAGCAAAGAAACTCGAAGAAAAGAGAGCTCTCGAAGAAGATATCTTGAAAAACCAGATTCCTGCAAACGCAAAAGAAATTCAGGAAGCCCGCGAAAAGGGAGACTTGAAAGAAAACGCAGAATATCAGGCAGCAAAAGAACACCAGCGCTACCTCAACGAAACTCTCACAAAACTCCAGCAAGAATTGAGCCGCGCAGTAATCTTCGACCCTACAACAGCAAACTCAACAATCATCTCATTCTCAACAAAATGTACTCTTCTCAACAAAACAACAAACAAAGAAGAAACACGTACAATCCTCGGACCATGGGAATCAGATCCAGACAACAACATCATTTCATATATGTCTCCATTCGGAAATATCCTCCTCGACCACAAAGTCGGCGATGAATTTACATACACAAGTGATGAAACTACAGAATACAAAGTTGTAAAAATCGAAGTAGTTCATTATTAATGGAATTTATAAAAATGAATTTCAGTTTAACAGACTGAAATAAAAAACAAAAGAGCTGTCCTGAAAGTTGTAAATGAAGTGCACCCCAATTATTGGACACTTAAACTAGGCTAATTTTAAGGACTGATTCCTAAATTGTAAAGGGGTCAGTCCTTTTAATTTAACCTTAATTCTCTTTTCATTGTACCATTCAAGGT
>JAGHSB010000234.1 GCA_018066075.1 Candidatus Treponema scatequi | reverse complement strand
CTATAATATTATAATTGTTTATATTATTCGTTCACGGGAGGGGTCAGATGAACGAATGGTTCAAAAAGCTCGTTTCCAACATTAAGGAAAAATGGGCGAAGTGGTCCATATTACAAAAAGGCATTCTTATCGGTGTAATCCTTGCAATCATCATTGCGATTGTATTAGGGTTCAAATTTTCAGCAAGTCCGACAACTGTCAAAGTTTTCTCAGCTCCAGTAACTGGAGAAGCTCAGGCTCAAATCTTAACTCGCCTCGATAAAGAAAATATCAAAGCAGAAGTAGACAACGCAGGTTATATCAGAGTAAATGATGAACAGACAGCCCGTCGTGCAAAAGACATTCTTATCACAGAAGGTCTTGTTCCATCTAACATTGATCCGTTTGCCGGATATTTCGAAAGAGGCTGGTCAACAACAGATGCTGATCAGAATGTTAAAAAACAGATTGCAATTAAAAAGACTCTCGAACAGCATATCGAAGCTCTCGATGATGTTGCAAAAGCAAATGTCGATTTAGTTTTACCAGAAGATAAATTATTCAAGTCTGCACAGAATCCTGTTTCTGCAAGTGTCATTCTTACTTTTACCCCTACAAGTGATATGGCATCAAACACGAAAAAGATTAAGGCAGTTGAAAAACTTATCATGGCAGCTGTTGAAGGTCTTAAAAAAGAAAACCTTGTAATTTCTGATGTTGAAGGTAATCAGCTTAATGACGATGAAGGAATGGCAGTTTATACACGCCTTTCAATCATCGAACGCGAACAGAAGTTTGTTCAGAAACTTGAAGTTTATTACCGCGCTCAGATTTTGAAACAGCTCCAGTCAATCAAGGGAATGAAACGTATTCCTGACATCAACATCAAGATTGATATGGACATGTCTGAAAAAACAGTTGAATCAAAAAAATATCAGCCGTTCGTATTAAAGCCAAAAGATCCTGATAAATCATACGATGACTCTATCATTAAAGATTCTGTTGTTGGCGCTGCTGACACAGTAACACGCGAATGGCAGGGAACAGGATTTAACCCTGAAGGTCCTACAGGCCCAGAAGGAAATAATCCTCCGGTTTATGCAGAAGACACAAATGTAATCGGAAGACTTACAGAGACAAGTTCTCATCAAAATTTCTTAGTAAATTCCGATAATATAACAGAAGTAGTTCATCCAAACATTGACAGGGTTACAGTATCTGTCAACGTTGACGGTACATGGACAAAAGAATATGACAAAAATCATAATCCAAAGTTTGATGACCAAGGATGCATTATCCGCAATTATACTCCGGTTCCAAAAGAAGAACTCGAGTCAATTGCTGATCTCGTACAGGCTGCTGTTGGTTACGACAGAGCTAAAGGTTATTATGTAACTGTAAGAAACGTACAGATCGATCACTCAGAAGAATTTGAAGCAGAAAATGAAGCTGTAAGAAAAGCTCGTCAGACACGACTTACAATCATACTTGTACTTGCAGGTATTGCACTTGTTCTTGTACTCTTTATTCTTTACAGATTTATCAGTCGTGAAATCGAGCGCCGCAGACGCATCAAGGCAGAAGAAGAACGCCGCCGCCAGGAAATGGCTCGTATTATGGCACTCCAGGATGCACAGAACGAAGGCATGGAAGTTACAATGTCTGTCGAAGAGCGTCGCAGAGCCGAGCTTCAGGAAAATGCAATCGCTATGGCAAAAGAACATCCAGAAGATGTTGCTATGCTCATACGTACTTGGTTAATGGAGGAATAGTAAATGGCAGAAGAAGCAGCAGCTAAACCAAAAAGTAATCCAAAGCCAGTTCCAAAACCGGGAACTTTAAAACCTGCAACTAGTCCTTCATCAAAAAAAGGAAAGGATTTCAAAAGCTTAACAGGCCGTCAGAAAGCCGCAATCTTTTTAGTTTCAGTCGGAAGTGATGTTTCATCAGAAATCATGAAACACCTTCGTGAAGACGAAGTTGAAACATTAACATTTGAAATTGCACGTCTTGAAACAGTAGACGCAGAAATAAAAGATCAGGTCCTCGAAGAATTCCAGGACTTGATGAATGCACAGAACTTCATCACAACTGGTGGTATCGATTATGCCCGCGAACTCTTGGAGAAATCTTTGGGTTCTCAGAAGGCCATCGACATTATCAACAGACTTACATCAAGTCTTCAGGTTCGTCCGTTCGACTTTATCCGCCGAACAGACCCTGCGCATTTGTTAAACTTCATCCAGCAGGAATATCCGCAGACTATCGCGTTGATTCTTGCTTACCTCGAACCTGGAAAAGCCGCAATCATTTTGCAGAACTTACCAGAAGAAATGCAGCCTGAAGTTTCAAAACGTCTTGCTACAATGGACCGTACATCACCTGATGTACTTCGTGAAGTTGAACGCGTTCTTGAAAAGAAACTTTCTACACTTTCTTCAGAAGACTACACTGCTGCCGGTGGTGTTGAATCTATCGTTGAAATCCTCAACCTTGTTGACCGTTCTTCTGAAAAAGCTATTATCGAATCTCTCGAAGAAGAAGATCCAGACTTGGCAGAAGAGATCAAGAAACGTATGTTCGTATTCGAAGATATCGTTATGCTCGACGACCGTTCTATCCAGAAAGTACTTCGCGAAGTCGATACACAGGAACTTGCAAAAGCGCTTAAATCGGTTGATACTGAAGTACAGGATAAGATTTTCAGAAACATGTCAAAGCGTGCCGCAAGCATGTTGAAAGAAGATATGGAATTTATGGGCCCTGTACGTTTGAAAGACGTAGAAGAAGCTCAGCAGAAAATTGTATCTACAATCCGTCGTCTCGAAGAGAAGGGAGATATCGTTATTGCCCGCTCTGGAGAAGACGAGCTTGTTACTTGATGTTAGGATAAAAAAATGGCAAAGACAGTTTTTCGTCAGAACGAAATTAAAGCAAAAGAAGAAAAATTTCAGTTAAAGCTTCTCCATGATTACGCTCCAAAAGTAGAAGAGATCGTAGAGGATATTCCTGAATACACAGGACCTACTGCAGATGATCTTAGACGCGAAGCAGAAGAGTATAAAAAGAATTTCGAAATTGAAAAACAAGGTATGCTTGAAAAAGCTCAGGCCGACGCTGATGTAATTGTCAAGAAAGCAGAAGAAGCTGCCTTTGCAGAAGTAAAACGCCAGACAGACCAGGCTCAGATCATCAAGACAAATGCAGAAAACGAAGCTGCACAGATTAAAAAAGAAGCCGAAGCCGAAGCTCAGAAAATAATTCAGGAAGCACAGGCAGAACGCGACAGAATAATTGCTGATTCTCAGAAACAGGGATACGACAAAGGATACGAAGACGGATATCAGGACGGAAACAAAGAAGCAGAACGTCTTGTAGAAAGAATGCACAACGTTCTCGATGCTGTAATGGCACGCCGTGAAGAAATCTTAAGTGAAACAGAATATCAGATTGTAGAACTCGTTGTTCTCATGGCTCGCAAAGTAGTTAAGATCATTTCTGAAAACCAAAAGAACGTAATCATGAACAACGTATTGCAGGCTCTCAAGAAAGTTAAGGGCCGTGGTGACGTAACAATCCGTGTTAACCTTGCAGACGTTAAACTTACAACAGAACATATCAATGACTTTATCCAGCGAGTAGAAGCTGTAAAGGGAATTACAGTAATGGAAGATACAACTGTAGAAAAAGGCGGCTGTATCGTCGAGACAGACTTTGGTGCAATCGACGCACGCATCTCAAGTCAGCTCACAGAACTCGAACAGAAGATTATGGAAATGTCTCCTGTTAAGACAATCGCAAAGTCAGATATTCCGACAGCTTAAATCTGCTAACGGCAAGGATTGGGGAATCCTTGAGTTTCAAAATAATTAGACCGGCTTTTCGGTCTATCGGGTGGGAAAATGAAATCTTCATATAACGTTGCTTTTAATTTTCAAAAATATATTGACCGCGTAGAAAAAACTCCGACGATTTTGTATATCGGAAAAGTTACATCGGTTATTGGTCTTGAAATCGTAAGTCAGGGACCTCGATGCGTTGTTGGAGAAATCTGTACAATCAGAATTCCAAGTTTAAAAACAACAGTTAAAGCAGAAGTAGTCGGCGTAAAAGATACAGAAGTTCATCTTTCGGCATTTGGTGAGACTCGTGGAATCGAAGTAGGCTGCGATGTTGTGGCATCGGGCTCTACGCTTCAAGTCCCGGTTGGAAAGAATCTTTTGGGCCGTATTATAAATTCCACTGGAAGCGCATCAGACGGAAAAGGAGACATCGTTCCGGAAACATATTACCCGGCAATCGCAGACCCTCCGTCACCAATGAGCCGCCGACCAATCGTAGACAGAATTACAACAGGTGTCCGCGCAGTAGACACTTTGCTCACAGTAGGTAAAGGACAGCGAATGGGAATCTTTGCCGGAACTGGTGTCGGTAAAACAACTCTTCTTGCAACAATCGCAAAAAATACAAACGCAGATGTAAACGTAATCGCTCTCATCGGTGAACGAGGTCGTGAAGTTTTAGACTTTATCAATGAAGACCTTGGAGAAGAAGGACTTAAGAAAAGTGTAGTAGTAGTTGCAACAAGTGATGAACCTGCAATAAGCCGACTTCGTGCATCTTATGTTGCGACTGCAGTTGCTGAATATTTCAGAGACCAGGGTAAAGACGTAATGATGATGTTTGACTCTGTTACTCGTTTTGCCCAGGCACAGCGGGAAATCGGTCTTGCAAACGGTGAACCTCCGGCACTCAAAGGATATCCACCGACAGTATTTGACTTGATTCCAAAATTGATGGAAAGAACTGGTACAAATGAAAAAGGTTCCATCACTGCTTTCTATACAGTAAAAGTTGACGGTGACGATTTTAACGAACCTATTACAGATAACGTTCGAGGTACAATCGACGGACATATTATCTTAAGCCGCAAGCTTGCTGACCAGAAACATTATCCTGCAATTGATGTTCCGATGAGCGTAAGCCGTCGATTTGATAAAGTAAACGGACCGACAATTCAGGACGCTGCAAATAAAATCAGTAAGGCAATTGCAATCTATGCTCAGAACGAACTTATGATTACAACTGGTGCATACCAGCCTGGAAGTTCAACTCAGGTTGACTACGCAATTGAAATGCATGACAAGATTGAAGAATTTTTAATGCAGAAAAAAACTGACAGATGTAAGATGAATGATTCATTGCAAATGCTCTCAGAACTTTCGGGCGTGAAAATTCCACAAGAAGAATTTGACCAGCTTACTGCAATCGAAGAAGCAGACCTCGCCGGACAAAACGAAGCTCAATCACTCTCATAATTCCGGACTGTCAAAATGAAACCATTTGTGTTTGAACTTGAAGATGTTTTATCAATCAGAAAATTTGAACAGGATCAGGCTCAGATTGAACTTGGTAAAGCAGTTTCAGAAGAAACAAAAATTCAAAATGACCTCGAGACAATCGCAAATCAGAATGTTGCTGCAAAACAGCAGCTCAAAGGACAGACAGATTTTTCACTGATTGCACAGGGCGAACAGTATTTTCAGTTTTTAAAACTCCAGCAGGAACATCTCCTCGAAGAACTCGCACAGGCAAAAATCGTAACAGATGCAAAACGCGAAGTTTTCAAAAAAGCAATGCAGAAAGTTCAAAGTCTCGAAAAGTTAAAAGAAGAACAGAAAAAAATTTACGCCAAAGAAGAAGACAAAGAAAACGAAGATATCGTTGATGAAGTGATGTCTGCAAAAATGAGCCGTATAAATAAAAAAGTGCACCAATAAAATTTGAATTTTAATTTAAAGGTACGAATAATTTAAATATAAAAACTTGCGAAAGGGAAGAAATCAGGTACCGGCAGGACTTGAAAGGCGGAATGATAATTTCTTCGCCGACTTTCATGTCCAGCGACGCTCGCTAGCGGTGCCGGTACCTGATTTCCGACCGGAAGCAAGTTTTTTAGATTTGAAATTTATTCGTACATTTAACTTTTAATACTTAAACGCACTGTGTCCGATGAACTCGCGCAAAATTGAGCGGTCTGGAACATCGGTTGGGTCGATTGTCGGGAAGATGTCTAGGAATCTTAAAAGACGGCAGGCTTCTGAATATTCCACTTCAAGCGGAGTAATTCTTTTGAGAAGAGGTTCTGCAAATATTTTTAAGACTGACATTTCGTAATCGAGTGCTGTGTTTAAGATGGCATCGGCGTTTGTCTGGAAAGGGAAGATGTGAAGTCTTTCACCTTTCTGAACGCTTTCCCACATTGCGATTGTTTCTGATGCTGACTTTCCGCGGAACTGAGAGTCTCTTACGATACGTCGGATGAGACGGTTATCGCTTGTTGAGATTCTGTTGTGTTCGTTGAAGTTGAGCTGTGTGAGAGCCGAAAGATAAATCTTAAATTTTAACTGCGGTTTAACAAGCGGTGTGAGCTTGTCGTTGAGTCCGTGAATGCCTTCCATGATGAGGATATCGTTTTCGCCGAGTGAGAGCTGCTGCTTTCCGGTTCTGCTTGTACCTGTTGCGAAGTCGTATTCCGGGAGAGTGATAGTCTTTCCTTCAAAGAGGTCAATGAGATTCTGGTTGATGAGTGGAACATTTAATGCTTCGAGACATTCGTAGTCATAATTTCCATTTTCATCTTTTGGAGTCTTATCGCGGCCGACATAATAGCTGTCGAGCGAGATTACTTTTGGGTTGTAACCGATTGCAGAAAGTTCGAGGGCAAGTTTTTTTGCACTTGTTGTTTTTCCAGAGCTTGATGGACCTGCGATGAGAACGAGTTTTACTTTTCCTCTGTCCTGAATTGCCTGAGCGATGTCTGCAATGCATTTATGCTGGAATGATTCAGATACATTGATAAAGTCGTTGATTTTTCTGTCTGCAACGAGCTGGTTGAGGCTTGCAGCAGTTGTAATACCAATCTGCTTTCCCCATTTTTTGTAGCGCTCGTATGTGTTAAAGAGCTGCGGAATATCTATGAACTCAGGGAGTTTGTCAGGTTCATTTGAAGTAGGGAATCTTAATAAGAATCCGTTTCCGTATTTCTTTATTTCCCAGGTTTTAAGATAGCCTGTAGAAACGAGAAGCGGAGCGTAGTAGTAATCTTTGAAGTCACCGAGTTCGTTGATTTCTACTCTTGGAGGACACTTGTAGCGCAAAAGATTTCTTGTGTCAGTAAGTCCCTGTTCTTCAAAAAGATCAATTGCCTGTTCATATGAAAGGGAAGAAGTTGTAATCGGAAGATTACGGTTGATTAATCCCTGCATCTGAACCTTGAGCTTTTCAATCAAAGGCGGATGTATGGAATTTCCGTCTGCCAGCGTATAGTAATAGCCGTAGCCAAGTGAGTGACCGATTAACAAGTGGTAATTTGGATCGATTTCGTGCATTGCAGCTTCCATCACGAAGCACAAAGAACGGCGATAAACCTCTGCGCCATCTTTACTTTTGGCAAGTACAGGTTCCACTTTACAATCTGTAACGATTGACTTGTTGAGGGAACAAATCTGATTGTTCACTCTTACTGCATAAACTTCATCCGGGTTGTTTGATAAAGCATCAATAAAATCGATAGCTCTCGAGCCGGGAGCTGTTTCTAATGTCTTCCCGTTGGGAAGTGATACTGTTATTCTATTCATTCCATTATTATAACATGGAATTTTTGAAAAGTCGAAATCAAATTTAACTGGTATTTTTTTAATTTTAAGTAACAAAAAGACTTTGAAAATGTGTCAAATAAGTATAGCCTGCTGAAAAACAGGGTATACTTAGAATGAATATTTTTGAGGTTTATATGAAGAAATTAACAGTAATTATTTGCGTGATGCTTTCGTTATCTGCGGGTGCTTTTGCAAGCGGAAAATATCATGGAGATATTCAGTTTCATATGGGTGGAACAGCAGCAAGTTCTTATGTTCGTACATATGACAGCTACAATGCAATAACAGAAGAAAAAATTAAAACAAAACAGATTTGCTTTGATATTGCAACATGGCATATGTGGGACTTGGGTGAATGCTGCAGTCTTGGTTTTGTTGTTGACTTTTACGGTGGATTTGGCAATCTTGATAATTGGTCTGCAGCCAGTTTAAATCGTGCTTTCAGAAATGATGTAGAAGATAATGGTCCGATATTTGGTGGAATATTCATCGGACCTGCATTTGGTGTTCAATTTGGAAAAGTTGCAAAGCTGAGTCTTGGAATCGGATTTGTTTCAGATTTATCAGTTTTGTACAGAAATGATTATTTAAGCAATACATCAGGAGATGTAACATCAACACTGATTTGTTCTGCCGGAGTCGGAGCTGATGTTCAGTTAAAACTTTTTCCGACAATTTTCTTTAGTCCGATTATCGGATACAGATGTTCTGTTGGAATTGGTGGAAAAGTTTCTGCTTACGAAAGAGAACATGGCCGCGGTTCTTATTCTTCAGGAGGAGAAGCAGATGCAATCGTTCCGATGAATGGAACTTTGTATGTGGGTTTTTCATTTAACTGGTAATTTATTGATTAAAAGTTATATGAGAATTGCCGTGTTCATATAAGAATCCGGGGATTTTATCATCAATCACTAAATAGGGCGTTGAATGCAGCTTTTGCATCATCGCTCTTTTTTTGTGTGGAATTTGCTCCAGCCGGATTCGGATTTACTTTAAAAAAGTCGCAGAAGTTTGAACGTTCTTTGTCTTTTACAAGCTCGTCGATAGTTTCATGACAATCGTAATGTGCCCCGGGAGAGTAAAATTTACAGTTGATGCAAGAATGTAAGTCTGCACCACAAACAGGACAGATACTTGTTCTTGTAATATTTGTATCACTAATTTCTTTACCACATTTTTTGCACATAAGTCCTCCGCATTCCTAATTCCTAATTCCTAATTTCTAATTCCTAATTTAAATTATCGTTTCCAAATCCTAATGGCAACAATTCTTTTAATTTATATTCCACGATGTCATCTTCTGATTTGCCGAGGAAAATTGAAAAGGTGTCGGGATTGCAAAATTCCATCATAACCTGACGGCACACACCGCATGGCGGACAGTAGTCTTTTATAGTTCCATTTGGACCGCCGACTACAAATATTGCGTCAAATTTAAGATGACCTTCACTTACGGCTTTGAAAAATGCAGTTCTTTCTGCACAGTTACTTGGACCGTAAGCAGCGTTTTCTATATTGCAGCCGCCGTATACAGTTCCATCTGAGCATAAAAGGGCAGCTCCGACTTTGAAGTTTGAGTATGGTGTGTAAGAAAAGTTAAGCATGTCGCACGCTTTTTTGAAAAGCGCGATTTTTGTTTCGTCTGTAATGTTCATAATTATAT
>JAGHSB010000182.1 GCA_018066075.1 Candidatus Treponema scatequi | reverse complement strand
ATGCATTTCGCTCTCTCCTGACAATCTCGCCTACACGATTTCTGATTATGAAATTTCAGGCTCTGACCTCACTTTTACAGTTAAAAATACAAGTCAGAAAAACTTTTCCTCTTTTCTTCTTTATGTGGAATTTACATCAGCCGGTTTTTCAGATTACGATACAGATGTTGCGGTAATTGAAAAGAGATTCAAATCAGAGCTAAAAAACGGAGAGACCGACAGCTTTACGATTGACCTTTCAAAAGAATCACAGCTTTCAGAAGAGAATGCAGAAAATGACGGGGACGGCGGTCTGGAAAATTCCATTTATATACATAAGATTTACATAAGCGAAATCCGGTTTGACGACGAAAGCGTGTTTTGCGACAGATACGGGTCTTGGAGCTTTTAGGCAAAGTTCTTGTTTATGAAATGTTTTTATGGTAATATTTTCATATGACTTTATTTATGATCACTTTATTACCAATCAGTATTTTAATTTTCTACTTTCAGAGAGAAAAAGACGATAGAGCACATCTTTTGCCTGTAATTTTCATCGGGCTTTTTACCGGTGCTTTCTATGTAACATATAAAATCATGTTTTCAAGCATTTATTACCTGCCGACCGAAGCTTTTGGAATCAACTTTTTGTACTATGCATTTACACAGTCAATCATTCCGATTGCAGTAGTTTTCGGACTTTTCTTCTTCTTTGGAAAAAAAGATTCAATTAAAGACAGATGCCTTTTCTTCTTTCCGTTGACTGCATCTTTCTACTCTGTTTTTTTGCCTTATCTCATTATTGAAACAACAAAACCTTATTCTGCATTCTATATTTTTGCAAAGCCACTTCTCTTTCTAAGCCTTTTCATTTTCATTCACATATGGCTCAGCAAAAAATGCACAATGAAGACTACAAAATCAAAAGACATCTGCAACTGGACAGCACTCGCTGTCGCAGCCTGCTTTCCTGGCCTCATCGAAGCACTCTGGGTTTCCGGAGTAAACTTCTTCGTATGGTTTATCCCGATGATAGCATTTTTCGGTGTAAACGGCCTTTTAATCTTCCCAAAATCTAACATCAAAGAATAAATCACTTCTAAAACCGCCAGCCACCTTCAAATACAGTGCCGGCGGGACAAATTCCACTTAAAAAAACACTAAATATAGCGGTTTACTGCCAGATTCCACTTTAAAATACCTTGAAAACTTTAGTGAAATTTAATATTATTAACAAAATCACATTTTTCGAGGTAATAAATGGCTACTCCTTTGGAAAACTATTTAAATTCATGCGGAGGAAAACCTAATGCTGCAATGACAGCTTATGTTGCAAACCTCCAGCAGGTTGCAAAAGTTGGACCTGATATCGCTGCAAGCATCGTAAAAGAGCTTGAAAACCAGCGCAGTCACCTTAAACTTGTTGCAAGTGAAAACTATTGTTCTTTAAGCACACAGGCTGCTATGGGAAACCTTTTGACAGACAAATATGCAGAAGGGTATCCAGAACATCGTTATTACGGCGGGTGCGTCAATGTTGACGCTGTAGAATCAACCGCTGCTGCAGAAGCAATGAAACTTTTCGGAGCAGACTACGCATATGTTCAGCCACACTCTGGTGCTGATACAAACCTCGTTGCTTACTGGGCAATCTTGAGTGCAAAAGTTGAAACACCAACTCTTGAAGAACTCGGAGTTAAATCCCTCAACGATTTGACAGACGAACAGCTCGACATGCTCAGAAAAAAATTCGGAAATCAGAAACTCATGGGTCTCGACTACTCTTGCGGCGGTCACTTGACTCACGGATATAAAATGAACGTTTCAGCACGTATGTTTGAATCTCATCCATACGGCGTTGATAAAGAAACTGGTCTCTTGGATTACGATGCAATTGAAAAACAGGCAATGGAAGTAAAACCATTGATTCTTTTGACTGGATTCTCTGCTTACCCAAGAAAAATCAACTTCAAACGCTTCCGCGAAATTGCTGACAAATGCGGAGCAGTATTGATGGTCGACATGGCACACTTTGCAGGTCTCGTTGCCGGAAAAGTATTCGAAGGCGAATATGATCCTGTAAAATGGGCAGACATCGTTACAACAACAACACACAAGACACTTCGCGGACCACGCGGAGCCATGATCCTCTGCAAGAAAGAATTTGAAGAATACGTAAACAAGGGTTGTCCGATGGTACTCGGCGGACCACTTCCACACGTAATGGCTGCAAAAGCTATCGCATTCAAAGAAGCAAATACAAAAGAATATCAGGACTGGGCACATCAGGTTGTAAAAAATGCCCAGGCTTTAGCAGAAGGATGCAAGTCGCACAACATTCCACTCCAGACTGGAGGAACAGACAACCACCTCATGCTCTGCGATGTTACAGTTTACGGATTGACAGGAAAACAGGCAGAAGCTGCTTTGTTTGAATGTGGAATTACTGCAAACGCAAATGCCCTTCCTTACGATAAAAACGGTGCATGGTGGACATCTGGAATCAGAATCGGAACACCAGCGCTCACAACACTCGGAATGAACGAAGCAGACATGAAAGAAGTTTCTGACATCATCGACTTCGTCCTCAAGGGAACAAAACCAGGTCTTACAAAAGAAGGTAAACCAGCAAAAGGAAAAATCGACCTCGATGCAAAAGTAAAAGAAGAAGCTCGCAGTCGCGTAAACAAACTTCTTTCAGCTCATGTTCTCTACCCGGAACTCGACCTCGACTTCTTGAAAAAAGAATTTGTAAAATAATTAAACAACAAATAAAAAACCGGATAGTGATCATTCATTATCCGGTTTTTTTATGTCTTCATTTCAAGACTGCAATCACTTCATAGCCCGCAATCATTTCAAGACTGCAATCACTTCATAGCCCGCGGGCTTGTTTCAGACTAATTCCATCTGCATCTTTCTGCCTGTCGGAACTTCATTTCTAATCTGGTCAGGAGTTTTACCGTAGACTTTCTTAAACTCGCGAAGAAGTGTACTGTAATTTGTAAGACCATTCTTTTTTGCGATATCTGCAGTCTTTTTATTTGTATGAATAAACTCATCATAAAAGGATGTAACTCTTAATGATATTAAATGATCTGCAAAAGTTACGCCTGCCAATTTCTTAAACTGGCGGTTGAAATATTCAGGTGTAACAGAAATATGAGATGCAGTATCAGAAACTGAAATATCTTTTTTGAAATGTTTTTCGATATATGAAACAGCTTTTACAATCTTATGATGAACTTCTGCGGCATCAGAATCAGGTTTTTCCTTTGTTTTATCCTGATAATCTGTAATTAAAAGTGAAATCAATTCATAAAGCTTTGAAACAAAGAATGCCTGGTCACCGCAAGCCGGACTCTGATAATATCCGATCATTTCGGAAAGTTTGTTTCGAAGAACGAGGGCTTCTCTTTTTGCCGGTTTTTCAACTAACGAAATGTCTGACTGTTCGATTGTATCAAATGCACTCAACGGAATCTGAATGATGTAATAGTTAGCATTTGAGTCAATTCTAAAGCTATGAAGGGTTTCTGAATTGATGATAAGACAATCTTCAGACTTTAAATTGTAATCTTTGCCTTCAATTTTAAAGTCCATATAACCGTCTTCTACATAAACAATTTCAACGCCTTTATGAAAATGACATGGACTAAAGAAATTATTTTCATTTAATTTTTCGAGATGAATGTCAAAACTCAAATCAAAAGATCTTGTATGGTTCGATGTATTCTGAGTTTTGATTTTCTTATCATTTTTAAAAGATGTTCTCATAAAATTCCTTATAAATCTACTTTTCCGTTAGTTACATTCTTAATCATCGTAGAAAAAGTTTCAACCTGATCTGCAAGAATTTTTGCTTTCAATGTAACGCAGTCTGCGTATTCTTCTTTCATTTCGTAAATAGTAAAATCTTTAAGCTGTCGTTTGATTGTTTCATATGTTGCGTAATCACACGAAAAGGAAAAATCTTTTTTTTCTACAAGTTCTTCTGTTGCATTGTCTGCAAATGCTTTTTCGATTACAGATTTTGCACAGTCACCATATGCTTTTACAAGGCCGCCAGTTCCGAGCAATGTTCCGCCAAAGTAACGTGTTACTGTAAGAAGAATATTAGTAATACCGCTGCCCTTCAGAACATCAAGCATCGGTCGTCCTGCAGTTCCACTTGGCTCCCCTGCATCGCTCATTCCGAGAACTTCTGCATCTTTTCCGATTACGAAAGCATGGCAGACATGAGATGCGTCCTGATATTTGTCTTTCTGTGATTTGATTAGTTCGCGTGCATCCGACTGCGATTCGCAGATGAAAAGTTCATTTATAAAGCGGGAATTTTTTATGATGAGTTCTGTTTCGATTTTATTCAAAAGAGTTTTCATTTCGTCAACTTTTTATTTTGTATTTGAGCTTTCGTCATTTCTTTCTGAAATCTTGTCATAGTAATACGGAATTGCAATGCTTGTCTTTGCAAAAAGCAAAAGAACTGCAACAAAACCAAGAAATCCAAAAAGATATCCAAGAAAAGAATTTAAACCTTTTTTTGTAAAGAAATAAAGCAAAGCTTTTACTGCATCTATTCCGAGAACAAACAGAATACTTTTCCAGTTTACGTAAATTAAAAATCCAAGATAATGAAACAATCTCGGTTTGATCATCTTAAAACTTCTGATGCATGCTTTAATTCCGACAACATCAGGAAGATCATAGATAATAATCCACACAAAAGAAAACATAAAAAAGAGAACACAAAAACTTGCTGCAAAAATAAGAATTGCATAGTACAGATATTTCTGAACAAGATCCATGTTTGTAAAAAATTTCTGAATTGCTTCGAGAGAAGTAAAATCTTCGTTGAGGAACATCGGAAGGGCTGCAAGAGTAATACAGATAAAAATAAGTCCAGAGAAAATCCACACAGCACCAGATGTTCTTCTGTGTCTGAATCCCAGAAAAAGATAACCGATGCTCGACGGCATGTTTCTTTCAAGTCTTGTAATTAGAATCATCGCACCATAATGCAAAACGAAGAACATCGCATACAAAAAGAACATGAAACAGAAAGAAAAAAACTGTGAAAAAACGCCGGGGATAAGGGCAATTAAAAATGCATAAACGCCCATTAAAAGAAAATAGCAGGAAGAATACATCAGCACAACAAGTCCGAGGGCAAATATAATTTTTCCTACATTTGCCATAAACTTTTCGTTCAATTCTTCGGACATTGATTTAATTGACTGCATAGCTTCCTGCCGTTAATTATTTGTCTGAAAAGAGCTCAGGCTGGGCACCTTCCACTTCAACTCTGTCTACAGCTTTGTTTGTAAGACGGACACCCTGTGCTTTAAGACCCTTTTCGAGGTATTCATTAGTTTTGAAGTTTTCTTCGAGCTTTGTAACTCGAGGCTTCTTTATATAATGTAAAGTAAACTTAAAGTTCTTTCTAGTGTCTACATGCAATACTTCCATTCCATTTGGAGCAAACATGTAATCGCGGTTCATGATCCAGCTTGGAACACGGCAGCGCTTGATGTAACAGCACATTGTTTTTGGATCACGATAGATGATTGTAAACAATACATTGCTGATTATATCTTTATCAGCGTAGTTGCAGTACCACATTCCACTGTCAACAAACAGCTTCTGCGGAACATCGCATACCGTATAAATTCCACTCTTTCTGACAAAGAAGATTCGGTCGTAAGGTGTAACCTTGAGGACTTCTGTACCGCCTGAGATTGAAGTTCCGAGGTAACCTTTGTCATCGTAACGGAGCGGAGTTTCGCGCTTAACGATTTTCTTAACTTCGACTGCAGTAAACTTTTCAATCTGAGTGCGGCGAACGAGAGCTTCCGGCTTGAACTTGTTGATCATTCCGTCGAGATATTCGATTGCACATGCAGTAAGGTTCTTTAATTTTTTTGCAATCTGCTTTAAGCGGTCGTTGATTGCAGTAACCTGATCTTTGTTTTTATTGATGTCGAAAAGCGAAATGCGGCGAATTGGAATTTTCAAAAGAGTTTCTACATCGTCGTCAGTTACTTCTCTGATTAATTCTTTTTTGAATGGAACAAATCCGTCTTTAACAGCTTTCATTACGCCTTCTGCAGTCTTCATTGTTTCGATCTTTTTATAGATTCTTTCTTCGATGAAGATGCGTTCGAGTGTGCGTGCATGAAGTTCTTCTGTTAATTTATTTCTTTCGTATTCAAGTTCGTCTTTGATGATTGCAGTTAATTTTTTTGCGTAGTACTTGATGATTTCTGTTGCAGTCATCGCGATAGGCATGTTGTCTTTGATTACGAGCATCTGACAAGCAATTGATTTTTCACAGTCAGTATAAGCGTACAATGCTTTTTCAACATCTTTTGCATAAACACCGCGCGGAAGCTTGATTTCAATCTGACAGTGGTCTGTAGTAAAGTCATCGATTGCACCGATTTTGATTTTTCCTGCTTTATACGCGCTTTCAATTGAGTTCATGAGACTTTCAGAAGTTGTATCAACTGGAAGTTCCGTAATTACGATTTTCTTTTCGTCGCTCATGTCAAACTTTGCACGAGTTACGATTTTACCGTTTCCATCGTTGTAATTGCTTACATCGATTAAACCGCCAGTCGGAACATCAGGATAAATCTGAAACTTTTCTCCCTTAAGACATTTGATTTCTGCTTCGAGAACTTCTTTAATGTTGTATGGAAGAATCTTTGTAGACATACCTACGGCAATACCTTCGGCACCAATAATAAGTGCTACAGGAACTTTTGCGCGGAATACTACAGGTTCTGTATTTCGTCCGTCGTAACTTGGAACATATTCTGTAATTTCAGGATTGTACAGAAATTCTTTTGCAATCGGATGAACGCGGCATTCGATGTAACGGGGTGCAGAAGCAGGGTCACCAGTGTACATGTTACCGAAGTTTCCCTGCTTGTCGATGAAGACACCTTTGTTTGCAAGAATTACAAGCGCTCCGCCGATTGATGAATCACCATGCGGATGGTATTTCATACATTCACCGACAACTCCTGCTACTTTGTGAAAGCGTCCGTCGTCGATTTTGAAAAGTGTATGCATGATACGACGCTGTACCGGTTTAAGACCGTCTTCAAGATCCGGAATCGCACGGTCGCGGATTACGTATGATGCATATTCAATAAAGTTTTTATCAAAAAGATTTTTTACAAAAGCCATATTCCACTACTCCTTAAACGTCGATGTCTGCATTAGAAAGCAGATGTTTTTCGATAAACGCACGGCGTTCCGGTGTGTTTTTTCCCATATAGAAATTCAAAAGCTGCGGAACCATTTTGAGCTGGCTGATTTCTACTGGAGTTAAATGCATTGTTTCAGGATTGATAAACTGACGGAACTCAGAAGGGTTGATTTCACCAAGTCCTTTGAATCGTGTAGTTTCTGCTCCGCGTCCAAGTTTTGCCTGAGCCTTATCTCGTTCATCTTCTGAATAGCAGTAAACATTTTCTTTTTTATTGCGGACTCTGAAAAGCGGAGTCTCAAGAATGAATACTCGTCCTGATGTAACAAGTTCTTCAAAATATCCTAAGAAGAAAGTCATTACAAGATTTCTGATGTGGTAACCGTCGTTATCGGCATCGGTTGCAATTACGATTTTCGCATACTTAAGACTTTCAACATCGGTTTCAATTCCAAGAGCCATCATAAGCTGATAGAGCTCATCGTTTTTATAAATCTCACTCTGCTTTTTACCGCACATATTTTCAGGTTTTCCTCTCAATGAGAAGATTGCCTGGAACGACGCATCACGAGAATGAGTCATAGTACCGGTAGCAGAATCACCTTCGGTAATGAAGATCATTGAGTTTTCACCTTTTGCTCCATCCTGAACGTGGAACTTACAATCCTTTAATTTTGGAATACGAATAGAAATTTTCTTTGCAGCTTCCTTTGCTTCTTTTTTAACAGCAGAAAGTTCAGTTCGAAGCTTTTCGTTAGCCTTAATCTTTTCTTCGATTTTTTTTGCCGCTTCAGGATTTTTATGAAGCCAGTCATTCAATCCCGACTGAACTTCAGGAACAATCCATACACGGACATCAGTGTTTCCGAGTTTATTCTTTGTCTGGCTTTCAAAAACAGGATCCTTAACTTTAACAAGAATCGCAGCAGCCATTCCTTCGCGGACATCTTCTGCTTTATACTGAGTCCCATAAAAGTCGTTAATTCCCTTTACGAAACCTTCTTTGAAAGCATTAAGGTGAGTACCACCGTCTGTAGTATACTGACCGTTTACAAAGCTGAAGTGGTTTTCACCGTAGCCATTTGTATGAGTGAATGCAAAACGAAGATGATCACCGACATAACTTCCAATCGGATACAAAGATGCATCTTCAATTTCTTTATTCAAAAGATCGAACAAACCGTTTTCACTGTGATAAGCCTGTCCGTTAAAATTAATTGTAAGACCTTCGTTTAAGTAAGCGTAATTCCACATTCGCTTTTCTACAAACTCAAGGTTGTAATTATATTTTCCAAAAATATCTACATCAGGAACAAATTCAAAGAAAGTTCCATTTGGAGTTTTTTCTTTTAACTTTCCCTTTCTTTCTTTAACAAGCTTTCCTTTTTCAAAAATCGCTTCACAGCATTCCTGATCACGAACAGAAACAACCCTGAAGTAAGACGAAAGTGCGTTAACAGCTTTTGTACCGACACCGTTCATACCAACAGAGAACTGGAAAACATCATCATTATATTTTGCACCAGTATTAATTTCTGAAACACAGTCAACAACTTTTCCAAGTGGAATTCCACGGCCGTAGTCACGAACTTTTACATGATTATCTTTTACTGACACATCAATTTTTTTACCGTAACCCATGATAAATTCATCGATTGAGTTATCGATAACTTCTTTCAACAAAACATAAATACCATCGTTCTGGTTTGAACCGTCACCAAGACGACCGATATACATACCTGAACGAAGTCTGATATGTTCAAGCGCATCAAGATGCTTGATCTGGCTTTCATCGTAAGTTTTTTTTGCAGCTGGTTTTGTAGCCTGAGGCGCTGCTTTTGCACTTGAAGCTGCAGTTTTTGCAGCAGAACTTTTTGTCGCAGCAGTTTTTGTCTTTGTTTCTTTCACTGGAACCTTCTTAGCTGTAGATTTTGACGCAGCTTTAGCGGTAGTTTTGGAAGAGGATTTCGATGCTGTCTTTGCTTTAGTCTTAGAAGTAGTCTTTGCGGCAGACTTCGCCTTAGTTTTTGTTATTTTTCCACCCATATAAAAATTATAC
>JAGHSB010000267.1 GCA_018066075.1 Candidatus Treponema scatequi | reverse complement strand
GATATAATACTGACGATGTTAAAAAAAATTACTAATAATAAAAAAAATCTTAATGTAAAAAAAATCCGGATGTGCGAAAGATTTCACCATCCGGAACTGATTATCTGTGTTTTTCGATTTCTGTCTGACAGAGGGAATCGCAGACTTCGTTGTATTCGATTCCGGCGTGGCCTTTGACCCAGTTGTAGTTTACTGAAAGTGAAGCGTTGAGCTCGTCGAGCTGCATCCAGAGATCCTGGTTAAGGACAGGTTTCTTTGCTGCAGTTTTCCAGCCGTTTTTCTTCCAGTTTGTAATCCATGAAGTGATGCCGTTTTTGACATACTGGCTGTCTGAAAAAAGCTGGACAGGACGTGATGCAAGGTCAGGTGACTGAGCAACTGTCTTGAGTGCGGTAATCGCAGCTGTAAGTTCCATTCTGTTGTTTGTCGTATTTTTTTCGCCGCCAGAAAGCCTTAAATCTTTTCCGTCAGCAAGAATTACAACGCCCCATCCACCTGGGCCTGGGTTTCCTGAACATCCGCCGTCTGTATAGATAATGATTTCGTCACTCATAATAATTTCCTGTTTTTATTTGATTTTTCTTGCGATGTAAGCTTGATTTGAATTGATACAGTATTCTTTGAGCCATGTTCTGATAGGTGCAATCCAGTTGTCATCTGTAATTCCGACTAAAAGGAATCTTTCAAAGATGAAATACATGTAATCTTTCAATTCTTTCTGTGTTTCTTCAGAAATATTTGTATTAACAAACATGTCGCGCAAAAATAAAATTCCATCTTCTGCAGTAAAATACGGACGCATCAAAAAAGTCATCATATATAAAGCTGCTGGAATGCAGTTTACGCTGTGCTGCTTTATGTATAAAACAGTTTCTGCAATTTTGATTGCACCTGTATATATTTCATTGATGTATAAATCTTTTTCCTGCTGTGTAAGTTCAGGCATTTCTTTGAAAGCTTCTCTGTAGAAACTCCATACAAGACTTACAACACTGATATGAAGGCTTGGTACACAGAGATAATGAGGATCAAAAAAATGAATTACTCGAAAATAGAACATCTTGTAATATTTTGGTCGTGCTGTTGTAGACATACACATTCTGTAGACTCTTCCTGCTGAATGGTAGGTGAGAGTAATTTTTTTGATGTAATCTTCTATGTATTTGTTTGCTTTTTTTCTGCCAAGTTTTTCAATCATCATTGTCATCGGTCTTATCCAGAATGCTGTAAAATCAAGATAGGTTCCGATTTTTGATGGTGTAAATGGAATTTTTTCGTCGAGTTCATTGTCGACTTTTGCGATTGGTATTTTTGAAAATCCAAATTTTCTTGCAAACTGAATGATAAAGAAATCTTTCAAGACAATTACAATAAAATTGACCATTGTTAAACAGAGGCGTGGAGTAAGTATTACATGCCAGACTGCTTTTGCAACTGAGTAGTCTTTTAAGCTTTTAATCTTATTTTCTGTCACGTTTGTTCCTTGAGTTAGAGTCCTTCCTGCTCCTGTCTGAGAGCATCGAGTTTTGCAAGTATTTTCTGATCTAATACAATATTAAGGTTTTTTTCCTGAGTTGGCAAGACCAAACCCTTGGGGCCGTTTTTTGCCCTTCTGAGGTACTTTACCTGCGTATAATAAAGGTCTGCTTTGCCTGCTTTTCTGGCTTTTGAATAGTAAACTGCAAGATTTCCGGCATAAAGCATTATATCAAGCGGAATTGTCTTTCCGGCTCTATATTTTACGAATACATAACCGCCCGGGCAGTCCCTCGTATGAAACCACATGTCGCTTCCACGGACATGACGTCGCAAAAGTTCATCATTTTCGTTTGCATCGCGTCCTACAAGGATGTACCAGCCGTCAACTGTATAATCAAGTCCGGGATGTGTTTTCTTTTCCTGTTGTTTTGGCTTTGAATCTTTTCTGAGCATCTGTTCGATGCGTACAGGATTTGATTCTGTTTTCATCGCTTCGTATTCTTTTTCGAGTCGTGCAATTTTATCTTTTGTGAGCTGTATGTCCTGTTCGAGCTGTTCAAAACCAGAAACTTCTTTTTTGTATGATTCGTAATAGAACTGTGCATTTTCGTGAGCTGATTTTTTCGGATCAACTTTTATTCTCACAGTTTCTTTTGTTTCATAGTCAACACATTCGATGAAGTTTGAATCTTTTCTCATTTCTGATGCAAATGACATGATGAGGTCGCCGTAATGTTTTTTTTGTGGCGCAAGTTCAAACTGCTTTTTCTTTTCTTCGAGTTTTGAAAGTGCAGAGAGAAGTTTTGTATGATGTTCGTTAAACCATTTTTCTGCTTTTTCAAGAAGTGCTTCGCGGCTTAAAGTTTCTGCGTGTTCGCTGTAGAACAAGTCGAGCTTTTCGTTAAATGAGAGTTCTTCAAATTTTTTGTAAGTGGAATTTGGAGAGGCCTCGTATTCTGCTCTGAGTTCTTCAAAGTCTCTGACTGGAAATGTTTTCTGTTTTGAATTGCCGGTGTTTTTATTCTGTGACAATTCATCATTTTCGAAATCCGGCTCTTCGTAAATTCCACCTGTGACTTCATCTTTTCCAGGTCTTCTGAACATTGAGTCGAGAATTTTTTTATTTGAGTCACAGAGAATTATGTTTCCGGCATTTGACCAGAGACGGATGTACATGATGTATGATTCATCTCCGTGAGTGAGTTCAAGTTTGATTATTCTTTCGAGTCCAAGCTGTCTGCATGAAACGATTTTTGCACCGCGGATTCTCGATTTGAGAAATTCCATGAAGCGCAGAGGCTTTTCATTCTTTGGAATTTTTCTGCGTGTTTCATTTATGCGTGTGCTTTTCTGGGCAGTGCAGATGAGGACAGTTTTTGCTGTTGAACTTTTGTAAGTGTATAAAGCTAGAGTATCAAAGCCCGGCTGAACGATATCCTGAATGAAGGAACCTTCAAGATCGAGCTCTGAGAGCGAAAGATTTATTTCGTTACAGTTTAGCGACATTGGCTTTTTCTTCTTTAAGAAGTTTCTTTAACTCAATTGTCTTATGTGTCTGATTGAAAAGTCTCTGTGCAAGCATCTTTGAAAGAAAGATACCATAGTGAGGATTTTTTCTAATCATATCAAGGAAGTCAATTTTTGGAATTCTGATGAGCCGGCAGTTACCAGAAGCAAGAATTGTTGCCGAACGTCTGTCGTTCAATAAGAATGCCATTTCTCCGATGAACATATCGTTAGGAGTCAAAACTGAAACAAGTTTTCTTCCTGAATATACTGCATATTTTCCAGAAACGATGAAGTAAAGGTCGTTTGATTTTTCATTTTCACGGCAGACTACATCACGGTCTTTGAATGTCAAAGTTTCAAATGTACGCATAGCAACCGGAATGTTGTTTGATTCATCTTTCTGAGATTTGATCTTAAGCGTTACCTGGTTTCCTTTTTCGTTGTAAGAAAGTTTTCCGACAACTCCAGTAGAAATCTGGATTCCGCGTCCGTGAAGTTCGAGGTTTGGTTCTTCGTCTTCTGCTTTGTTTACATATTCGCGCCAGTCAAATCCGTCACCATCATCTGTGATTGTAAATGAACAGTAGTTGTCATTGAGAGTGTAGTTGATTTGGATTTTTCTGTCTTTGTATTTTGGATCTGTTCTTCTCTGGTTGATGAGTGAAATGATTTCACCGTTTTCCATCATGTAATTTGTTTTTTCTTCAAATGAAATTTCGAGGTTTCCGTGTTCGAGGGCGTTGTTCAAAAGTTCTGAGAGCGCCATCTGAAGGTTAAAGCGGTCCTGAGTTGAAATACGGCTTGTGTTGTAAAGATAGCTTACTAAGAAGCTTGAGTAAAAGTGAATGTCGAGAAGGTCATTCTGGAAAGAGAATGAGCCGGATTCTTCATTACCGATATCATTCTGAAGACCACGGTGAAAGATAAACTGCTGGTTTGCAAGTACAAGCTTTAAAAGACGGAGAAGGTTCTGCTTGAGTTCTTCGACTGTAAGAACGCAGAGAATGTTTGAATCCTGGAGTTCTTCAAGAGTCTTTTTCTGTCCGCGTGTTTCACATACTGCGATGATACCGCCGTAGTGGAGCCAAGGGTCTTTGTTGATTGTTGAAAGAATTGTATCACAGTCTGTGTCTTCTGATGTGTAGTCTAAAATTTTAAGTTCAGGAAGTTCATAGTTTACATATGTAATGATCTGTGAAGTTTCCCAAAGGTATTCTGCATCGAAATATCTTGAAAGTTTTGAAACTGCATCTTTTACAGTGTTTAATACTTTTTCGTTTGATGAAATAGTAAGGATCTTTTTCATTTAATATTTTCTCCGTTTTTAGTGGATAGATTCTATGTTTGCTTTTCCAGCTTTTACATACGGCAAAACGTCTTCTTCTGAGCTGACTCTTACGATTACAAAACGAGGTTTGTTGTCGGCTTTTGAGAAGGCTTTTTTTGCCCAGTTTTTATCATTATCGGCATCAATTGCCTCAATGTTGAAACCTTTTGCAATCTGTAAAAGGTCCGGGTTTTTCTGGAATATTGAAGCGCTGTAATTCTTGTCAAAAATGTATTTCTGCTGCTGGTAAACCATTCCGAGAGTGCCGTTTACAAAAACGATTACAGTTACAGGAAGGTTTAATTCTGAGAGAGTTGCAAGTTCCTGGATGTTCATCATTATCGAGCCGTCACCTGAAATGCAGACTGTCCTCTTTTTAGGATTTGCAAGCGCACTTCCGATTGCAGCAGGTAAACCGAATCCCATTGTTCCGAGGCTTCCTGAAGTTAAGAAAGTTCTCGGTGATAAAACAGGGTAGTACTGAGCTGCGAACATCTGGTGCTGGCCAACATCTGTAGTAACTATTAAATCTTCAGCTTTAAGTCCTGCTTCTTTTGCAGCAAGTGGAATATTTGCAATGAACGCTCTCGGGTTTGTTAACTTTGATTTTTTATCCTGACCGCATTCAATTGAGAAAGTCTTCTGTCGTTTTGCTGCCATCTTTTTAAGCCATGAAGCGCGGTTTTCTTTTAATGAAGAGTTTTTCTTTTCAGAAATGAGTTCTGCTAAAACCGGAATGCTTGATTCAACGTCGCAAACTAAAGAAAGGTTTGCAGAATAAATCTTGTTGATTTCTGCAGCATCGATATCAATGTGTAAAATCTTTGCCTTTGGACAGAACTTTTCAGAAACACCGATTGCCCTGTCATCAAATCTTACGCCGCACGCTAAAACTAAATCACTTTCATACATCGCTTCGTTTGCAGCAACGCTTCCGTGCATTCCAACCATTCCAAGATAATTTTCCGAAGCAGAAGAAACAGCTCCGATTCCCATCAAAGAAGAAACAACGGGAGCATCGTAAACTTTCAAAAGTGAAGAAAGTCCTTTTGCAGCTGAAGCATTGTTGCATCCGCCACCGAGATATAAAACAGGTTTCTTTGCGCTAAGTAGTGCATCTGACATTTTGTCGAGAACAGAAACCATTTCTTTTTTGTCTGTATGAAATTTTGTTTCGAGTTTTTTAGAATTGATTTTCGGCCATTCGGAAAATTCCACTTCTTCTAATTGAACATTTCTTGGAACATCAATCAAAACCGGACCTGGTCTTCCGCTTACAGCAATTTTAAATGCCATCGGAATTACTTCGAGAAGTTCCTTTGCAGATTTTACCATTACGCTGTGTTTTGTAATCGGAAATGAAAGTCCGAATGTGTCTGCTTCCTGAAATGCATCAGTTCCGATGAGAGGAAGATTTACCTGACCTGTGATTGCAATGATTGGAATTGAATCGCATTTTGCATCTGCAATCGAAGTGAGAAGATTCATTGCACCAGGACCGCTTGTTGCAAAACATACGGCAGGTTTTCCTGTCGTGCGTGCGATTCCCTGGGCGATAAAGCCTGCAGACTGTTCCTGGCGGACGAGTACGTGCATGATTCCACTTCGAGTCAATTCATCGTAGAGAGGCAAAATTGATCCTCCCGGGATGCCTGCAACTGTAGTAATTCCGTGCATCTTAAGTAATTCAGTAATGATTTGTGAGCCTGTTTTTTTCATATTCCACCAGAAAATAAAAAAGCCCGAAGATGAAGCAAACTTCAAAATCCGGGCTTCTCTTTGTTTATTCAGTTTTTCTATTTAAAAATTTCCTTGAACTTTCCAAGAAGAACGTCTGTTTCGATTCCTGCATCGAGGTCTGTAATCTTTCCCTTCTTGCGATAGAAATCGATTAAAGGTTCTGTCTGCTCTTTGTAAACATCCATTCTGTGAAGGATTGATTCCTGTTTGTCATCATCACGCTGATAGAGTTCGCCGCCACATTTGTCGCAAACGCCTTCAACTTTTGGTGCTTTTGTAAGTACGTTGAAGTTTTCACCGCAAGCTTTGCAAACACGACGTGTTGAAAGACGTTTAATAACGATGTCTGTGTCGATTGTAAAGTTTACGCATGCAAGATCAAGTCCGAGAGTTTCGAGCATTTCTGCCTGTGGAATTGTGCGTGGAAATCCGTCAAGAATGAAACCGTTTTTGCAGTCATCCTGTGCAAGTCTGTCTTTTACAAGTTCGAAAGTAAGGTCATCGCTTACGAGAGAACCTGAATCGATGATAGCCTTAACTTTTACTCCGAGTGGAGTCTGAGCTTTGATGTTAGCTCTGAAAATGTCTCCAGTTGAGATATGTGGAATTTTGTAGTCTTCCTTTACTTTAACTGCGAGTGAACCTTTTCCAGCTCCTGGAGGTCCTAAAAAGATAAAATTCATATTGTACTCCTATTAAAAATATTTTCAGTTTAATAT
>JAGHSB010000196.1 GCA_018066075.1 Candidatus Treponema scatequi | reverse complement strand
GAATGATACACTTATGTAATTTTTTTTAAGTTTCACACCGCCTCATACTTCATTAAATCAACAAACACATCAAGCTCATCTTTAAGAAAGCACTTTAACATAATTCCATTTACATATTTATTAATCTTTTTCACATACGCATACGGCATATTCTCCAAATTAAGATCATATCCCGCATCAATTCTCGCACCGCCAAGAATCAATACTTTTATCATCTCAAGACTGGAATCTGCTTCAGTTAACGCTGCCTTTATATTGCTCATTCCAAAAGAAATGTAATTAACATCCGCACCATTTTGAATCAAAAGCGCAGCAAGTTTTGGACTATTCAAATAAATTGCAATACGCAATGCAAACAGTCCATTCTTATCCTCACTATTCGGATCAGCACCAAACTTAAGAAGCATTCTCGTTTGATCAATATTTTTATTAGTTGCAGCCTTTATCAAAGGAACCTTCTTTCTTCCTCTGTTAGGATTGACTCCGCATTCCAAAAGAAAAGAAAAATTGTTTCTCGAAAATTCCCCTTTACCCATATAATCATCCAGGTATTCAATCAAACCGCTTTTTATCAGAAGACTTCCTATCCGATAATTCTTATTCCTCCGCGCCAGCTGCATCATGCTAAATTCCGGCCCGAATCCATTTTTGAAATTAACATCAGCACCAGCATTAATCAGCATCTCACAAATTTCATAACTATCAACTGCAACAGCCATATCAAGTGGCGAAGTCAGTATCGAAGGATGCAGAGCATTAACATCTGCCCCTTCATCAATCAGCTTTCGCACCTCATCAGTTTTTTTATCAAGAATTGCAAGCTTTAATTCTTCAAACTTCGTTTTTTCATAATACCTGTCGAGTGCTTTAAGGTCCGGACAATTATAATATAAGTGGAATCTCGACAAACCGACATTTTTCGTACGGCACAGAATACAGTTGTACACTACAAAGTCAGCTTCAGTTTTAATGCCTTCTATTCGTGAAACAGATTTATCATAAATTAAATCCAAATCAAGTTTTATTTTTTTGTTAAATGATATTCTGTTTGCGTCATAGAAGGCATCAATCTTTGCATAATCATCAGAAGACAAAGTACGGCAATCTTCAGAAAACCAGATGTCAATATGTTTTGAAAATGCTCCCATTTGTTTTTCATAACTAAAACAGACAGCACAGTTAAAATTTCTTTCCGACTTATCATTCCACTCACCGCTGAACTTTCTTCGTGATAAATCAAAATCAAAAATCCATTCAAGAAAACTCAGCTTTTTTCCATTAAGCTTAAAACCGTCTTTAGACAAACACAAAGAACTCTTTTCGCATTCCATAAATTCCATCTCCTCTGATTATGCAATTCCACTCTTTACGCAATTCCACTTTTACCATATGTCAGTGTGATACTGAACAGGATGCGAATCATACCAGTAGTAAACAAAAGTCATAGTCCAGTCCTTGCAGTCAATAACACCGTCTTTGAAATAACCTCTCGGTCCGCTCATCTTAAGCTCTTTCATTACGGCATTTAAATATTTTTCCCATCCGTAATCATAACCATTAGGACTTTTCGGAAGCGTGTGCCATTTAGGCGGCTTATCAAAAGTATTCTGCGTAGTTCTTATGCAGGTGGAATTTTGCCAGGCAGAACATACGATTGAAAGAACAATTATTACAGCAGTAAAAACTGCAGCCATTGAAAAACAAATTCGTTTTTCTAACAAAACAATTCGTGTTTTCATAAGACACCTCCTTAATGTGTAAAAATTAATAAGCAGCAATACAACATGTAATACAGCTTACAATCATTCCAAGAAAAATCGGCCATGGACCAACACCGCTGCCTTCCAAAGCAGGTATACAAAGCAATGGCAATACAAAAGAAACTATAGCTACAACACCTAAAACTGTTCGATTTCTATCTTTTGTTTTTTTCGCTTTTTCATTTTTCTCTTCAGTTTCAATACTGTCCTCAATGCTCCATCTCTTCTGGTCAGCGGCATCAATAAGACGGGCACGGGCAAGAGGATCAAAACTATCAAGCATCTGAACACCTGCACACCACTTGCAGTCAATACAATCAGCTCCCGGAGAACAAGTATCATCATCCTGATTCATATCGCACATTGCTTTTGCCTTTACAATAAAATCAAGATCATTTGTCGTTAACTTAATATCAGGCATATTCATCTTTGGCATCATCTGCACAGGACCTTTTAGAATGTACGGTTTTAAATTTTCTGACTTACTTTTTACTGACTCAAAATTGTTAAAGGAATCAACTTTCTTTATGCTGATTTCATAAGGAATTTCAAGCGAATTCCCTCTGCAGTGTCGTCTCAAACTCTTTCCCCAAAAGCAATTCTTACACTTTGCAGGGGAATAATTAGCATTCGTCATACATTCCTTGCATGCTGGCAAACATGACATGATAAAACTATCTGTTCTGTAATCTTTTAATTCAGATTTTCCACTTACCTTCTTCATACCGAACCTCCTTAAGATACCAAAGCCCTCAACAATTCATTGCAGGCTCACCAACTTGACTTCACATCTTTCTGATATATAATATAAACCATAGTTATTCCCACCCGTGGGAATGGACTGTTTTACAGGGGGAATTTCACAAAATGAAAATCGATTTTACGGAAAAAGCAAAACGCTTCAAAGCAATAGACAAATTAATCGCCTCCGGAAAAAAATACACCTGGGAAAAAATAATAGACAAACTCAACACGGAATACAAAATCAGAACAAGTAAAACTTCATTCTTTCGCGACATCAAGGAACTGAAAGACAAATACAGAGCTCCCATAAAAACAGACCCAGTTACTAACGGTTATTATTACACAGACCCGGCCTATACAATTCCACCCTTCTACACAGACACAGACGCAGCAAACGCCGCAGAACTTCTCAAAACGCTCATGGAAGTAATTCCAGACAACCCCCTCTACAACGAAGCACAGGAAGTTTTCAATTCTCTCTCACCCCAGAAAATGCACTACACCTTCAACGGAATCAGACTGATAGAAAACACCACGAGCGACCGCGTCATCTTCTTAGGCGCCCCAAACAAAGAAATCAACCCCGAAGTCTTTCGCACCATCGACCGCGCAATGAAACAAAACCTCGAAATCACCTTCAACTACAAATCGTACAACGCAAAAGAATCAAAAGGCCGAATCGTCCGCCCCTACCAGCTCATCTACGACAACGGCAACTGGAACCTTCACGGCTACGACACAATCAAGCGCGCCCTCAGACGTTACACCCTCAGCAAAATGTCAAACCTTAAAATCACAAAAACAACTTTCAAACTCACACCCGACTACGACTTTAGAAAACTCATCATCGGAAACTTCGGCTGCCTCTGCGAAGACAAAGTCTTCGAATACAAAATCCACCTCCACGGTTACGCCGCCGCCTACGCCAAAGACCGCATCTGGAGCGAAGACCAGGAAATTAAACCCGACAGAAAAAATCCCGGTCCAAAAAAAGACGGCATCATCCTGAGCTTCGAAAGCAACCAGTTTCTCGCCATCAGCCGCTGGGTCTGGCAATGGGCCGACGAAGCGATTCCATATGAGCCAGTGGAATTAGTGAAGGACTGGAAGGAAAGAAGGGAGCGAGTGATGAGAGTTAATTTTTAATCAGAAGATAAGATAAAAATTGTTCTACAAGCACAAGTGGGACATTAACAAGTCTTTCCTGTTCACGATAATCAGACATTGAAAATCGAATACAAAATATTTCATTATTATTTTTTAATACTGTTGATAAACTTTTTGATTTTAAATTTTCTTCTGCTTTAA
>JAGHSB010000078.1 GCA_018066075.1 Candidatus Treponema scatequi | reverse complement strand
AAAGTACTTGATATGTATATTAATTATCCTGTTGTAGTAAAAGAAATTACAGCTCCCTGTGTCGTTCACGAAGAAAAAGATTTTATCATCAGAGCTTTTCCACTGAATCACACAAAAGTCTGCGTAGGTTATACTCTCGAAGAAAAAGACAGACCCGGAGAATTTAATCCAGAAAAAGCAAAAGAACTCAATGTTCCGTGCGGACCTCTCTGGTCAAAACTTCAGAACGGAGAAACAGTCGAAGCCTCAGACGGAACTCTCGTAAAACCAGAAGATATTTTAGGAAAACCTCGAAAGGGCAGAAAATTCTCTTATGTAACAGACACTGCTTACATGGACTCAATTGCACAGGAAGTTAAAAACTCAGATCTTCTTGTCTGCGAAGGAATGTTTGAAAGAGCCCTCATCGACCAGGCAAAAGAAAAAAAACATATGACTTCATCACAGGCTGCAATGATTGCGCGTGACAGCAATTCCAAAAAAATGTGCCTCATTCATTACAGTCCGCGCTATACTGATAAAGAACTTGGAATTCTCGAAGAAGAGGCAAAAGAAATTTATCCCGGAACAATTCTTTCAAAAGACAGAATGCGTTTCGAGATTCCGTTTGAAGATTAAATTAAGTGGAACTTATAAAACCGCGATATGATAGAACTTGTTGATTTTACAAAAAAGTATAAAACGATTTTCTCAAAAGAAAAAACTGCAGCAGAAAATATTTCATTTACTGTAAAACCTGATTCGATTACAGGACTTCTCGGACCAAATGGTGCCGGAAAAACTACAATCATTAAAGCAATTACATCGATTCATTACGCAACAAGCGGAAACGTTTTCGTCTATGACAAAGAGGGAAATAAGTTTGACACTGAAAAAGATGTAGAAAAATCAAAAAGACTCATCGGTTATGTAAGCGAAAATCCGAATCTTTACAAAAATCTTACTGTAATCGAATACCTCAAGCTTACCTGCAGCCTCTGGAATCTTGACGAATCAGCCATCACAAAAGTAATAAAAGATTTTTCAATTGAAGACGTACTCACTCAAAAGATTTCAACTCTTTCAAAAGGATATTGCCAGCGCGTAAGTTTTGCAGCAAGCCTCATTCACGAACCAGAAATCCTAATCCTTGACGAACCGTCTTCCGGCCTTGACCCGAATCAGATTATCGAAACAAGAAAAATTATCAAAAAACTTTCAAAGACAAAGACAATCCTTTTTTCAACTCATATCATGAGTGAAGCAGAAAATCTCTGCGATGACGTTGTCATTTTGCAGAACGGAAAACTCATTGCAGAGGGGACTGTTGAAAACATCAAAAAACAGACTAAAGCAAAAACTCTCGAAGATGCATACATCAACCTTACAAAAGGAGGCTCAAAATGATAAGCAAATCACTCATCGCAAAAGATTTTAAGTCTCACTTTGTAAGCTACATAATCTGTTCGCTTCTTTTATTTTTGACATCATGCTTTCAGTTTTTCATTTTTAACCGCTTTTTCGTTTTCGGTTACGGAACATCAAGCCTTTCAAATTTCTTTTCGACAATTCCATATGTATTCAGTCTCATAGTTCCGGTTGTCGTTTTACTCAACAGCAATTCTGATGTAGAAAATAATTTTCCGTTTACGACACAGACTGTAATCATTTCAAAACTCGTTTCACATTCGCTCATTATTATCGCGATGGTTGTACCGCTCGTGATCGTTCCGATAAGTGTAAGCGTTTTTGGTGATGTTGAAGCTGTAAATGTTATTACAGGCTTTAGTGGAATTTTCCTCTACGCGATTTTGGCCGTAAGCCTTTGTCTTTTTGTAAACGAATTGATTTCGTTAAAACCAGTTTTCTTAGTTGTTTCAATTTTGCTTTTAATTGGAATTGATTCAATTCATGTAATTCCGCTTTATGTTAACTGCGGGCAGTTCTTTTCAAACTTTTTCAACAGTTTGAGCTTTGTATGGCATTTTGATTCTTTCTCAAAAGGAATTATCGATACAAGAGATTTCTTTTTCTATCTTCTGTCAGCTGCAGTTTTTACAGTCCTTGCGATTTCTGTAAGTGAAGCAAAGAAGGGCAAGAAGTGGTTTTCAAAATCGCTCAAGCCTTATTCTGTTCTCGTAATTTTAATTGCTTTATTTGCCTTTATCGACAGCTCACGACTTTACCTCAGACTCGACTTTACAAAAGACAAACAGTTTTCAGTTTCAAAATACACAAAAGATACTCTTAAACAGGCAAAAGATCCTGTAAGAATTACTTATTACCGTTCAAAAGAACTTGTCGCAAGATATCCTGAAGTCCGCGATGTTTACGATTATCTTAAAATCTGTGCAAACGAAAACAGCATCATATCTCTTTCAGTTCTCGATGCAGACAAAAAAGAAAATGAAGATATTCTTACAAGTCTCAACATTCCGCCTCAGCAGATTCAGTCTGTAAATGACAACAGGGCAGAGTACATCAAAATCTATTCTGCTGTCGTAATCGAATATCAGGGCAAAAAAGAAGTCCTCCCGTTTGTTCTTTCAACAGCATCTCTTCAGTTTGAACTCAATACTCGATTTGACGCACTCATAAAAGACAAAAAATATAATGCATATCTTCTCTGCGGAAATGAATACAACACAAATCAGTATCATTACCTTGAAATGCTTTTGACAACTTCAAACATTCACTGCTATCCGATTGAAAAAGAAGCAATTACATATATCCGTAATCAGCTTGAAACAGATGTTCCGCTTATTATGTTTGGAACTTGTGCGCTTTCTCCTGAGCAGTCTGAAGTTATCGAAGATTTCATTTTGCGCGGTGGAAAAGCACTTATAATGACATCCCAGTATTCTGTCGACATCAACGGAAACTGGAAAATCATTAAAAATGTAAATGACAGCTTTATTCCTGTTCTTGAAAAATGGGGAGTAAAGTTTGAAGACAAAATCGTAAATGACATTTCAAATGTAAGGACAAGTTTTGTTTCTTCACAGTCAGATAAATCAATCGAAACAGAAAATCCTCAGTACGAATACATCAATTATCCTCAGTGGATTTCACTTTTACCGCAGACAAACATTCCAAACGGACTCACATTATTCTGGGCAAGTCCTATTAAAGAATCGCCAAGAGTAACTCCGCTTTTCTATTCATCAGAAATGAGCTGGACTGTAAAAGAATTTGATGCGGCAACTTATGCTCAGACATCTGAACTTTATCTTACAAATCCATTCATGGTTGAAAAAGCACCAATTTCAGATCCGCTTTTCATAAAAGAAGTTTCAACAGTAGGAGTTCAGATTAATTCAAAAATTGAAGGACTTTACAACGCAGAAACAAATGAAGACCCTAAAGTAATCGTAATTCCATGCCAGTACTTTGCATACGACCTTCTTCTTGAACTTGCAGGCGGCGAAAACGGAGACTTTAGAAATACAGATTTCATCCTTCAGTCAATCATGCGACTTACAGGCGCCGAAGAACTTTCAAAAATGCAGTACGGTGGAATGAAAAACATTTCACTTTATAAAGTTACAGATCCTAATGTCTTCATTGCAAAATGTGGAACTGTTCTGAGATTCATCTTCTTGATTGCAATTCTTCATGTTGCAGCAATGATTACTCTTGTTATCGTGAGAAAAAATAAAAATGCAGCTTATACAAAATAAAAAACTTTTAACATTATCTTCAGTTTTAGCCTTTCTTATTCTTCTTTTCGGAGCATCTTTCATAAAACCGATTCAGAAAAAATCACAGCAGTTAAAATCTGCAATTCTCAATCCTAAATATGAAGTTTCTAAAATTACAATTAATTTTCCGATAACAGCCAGAATAGAACTTACAAATTGCGGAGACTTCTGGGGCGGATTTTATCAGTGCGGAATTTCTACAAACTCATCACAGTATTCATTTTTCTTTCCTGTAAATACTCATATGGTTGAAAGCTTTCTGAAACTTTCAAAAACAGTTTCTGACTATAATCTTGTCCTCGAAGGAAAATCAAAAAAAGACTTGAAGAATCTTGATGAAACATATGAAAAATACGGTCTTGATGATCATCATGCAACAGTTCTGACATTTTATGATACAGAAAACAAACCGATTTCAAAGCTTTACTTTGGAAATTTTAATCAGACAATGGATCAGATATTTTTCAAATCAGATAAAAAATATTCGATTTATTCAATGAACTCAAAAATTGCCGATTACCTTGAAGAAGATGCAAAATTCTGGTGTGACCAGGATATGATTCCAAAATCAATTTCTAAAAATATTGACAGTTCAAAAATACAGAACATTTTCTATGGCAAAGACGAATATCCTGATGAGTTAGGCCGTAAAAAACTTTCCCCGAATTTAAAAGCTTCAAAAAAAGCTTATTCAAAAATAGTTTCTCTGCGATACGGTAATCTCGGTCCTGTTTACTCGAATTTTATTAACCCTCCGGAAAATTACGAAAACCTTTTTGAACCATCACAACTTAATTTAATTTTGACCGTAAAAGTAATTGATGATAAATCAACAGAATATGAG
>JAGHSB010000228.1 GCA_018066075.1 Candidatus Treponema scatequi | reverse complement strand
CAGTATTACTTGCTTATCAATAAAAAACCCGGGATTTTCAAACAAAATCACCGGGTTATCTAACTGATATTTTTTTCAAAAGATAAAATTAAAACGTATTCTTAACTCCGTCCATAAACTTGTTGCCGCGGTCAAATTCATTTGCGAACATACCAAAGCTTGTGGCACCTGGCGAGAATACAACGATGTCAGTTGCAGGTTTGTTTTCGGTATTATCAAGTTCCACTTTAAGAGAAGCAAAAAGATCATCAAGACTTGAATAAGGTCCGTTGTATTTTACACCTCCGCTGTCGAGAAGAGCTGTGAGCTTGTCTGTTCCTGTACCGGCAAGAAGCCAGAGCGATTCGACTTTTGTGCTCTGAGATTTTTTGTAGTTGAGAGTTTCAGAGAGAATGTCGAAAGCGAGTCCCTTGTCTGTTCCACCAGTGATAAAAATTACCGGCTTACCGAAAGCCTGGCTTGCTGCGGCTGCAGCTTCTGGAACTGTAGCGCATGAGTCGTTGTAAAATTTATACTGATTTCCGTTGTCAGATTTGTATGTGTGAAAGTACTGAAGTCTGTGAGGAATGCCAGTCCATGCTGCAAGAATTGATTCTGTTTTTTCAGGTTCTACTCCCATGAGTGACATTACGAGAGCTGCATTCAAAGTGTTTGCCCTCATGTGGTTTCCAGGAACTTTTAATTTTGAAAGAACAGTTTTTGGTTTGTCCCATGTCGGCAAGAGAACGCGGCCTGAGAAAACATTGTCTTCATCAAAATGCCACCATGCACCACAAGTTCCTTTTGCACGAGAGTTCAAATCAATCTGTGAGTAACGCAATACTTCTGCTTTTGTTTCTTTTGCAAAAAGGTCGCCCCATGTTCCGCCGCATGATGGTCCTGTTCCGACTGCATCACCGTCGTAGTCAACGATTGTGAAATCTTCCGGTCCCTGGTCTGCGTAAATGAGACGCTTGTCTGCAACATAGTCTCCCATGTTTTCGTACCAGTTCTGATGATCAGGAACGATTTTAGTGATGAGTGAAATATATGGCTTTAATAATTTTCTTCCGCGAAGGTCAGCAAGCTGCCAGCTTGAAAGTTCGAGAACTACAGTTGATTTTTCAGATGTCTCTTCTAAGAATGTGAGTGGGCTTACTGTAATGTTTCCACCGAGAAATACTTCAAAGCCAGCTTCTCTAAGTCCATAATAGATTGCACTTACTGTGCTTGATTTTCCTTTGCTTCCTGTAACTGCAATGATTTTTGCTTTTGTAAATTTCAAGAACAAAGAAATGTCTGTTTCGATTGCTTTTGCTGCAGAAAGATATTTATTTCCAGAAATTTTTACGCCAGGATTTTTGATTACACAGTCAGCGTTTGAAAAATCTTCTATGCGGTGTTCGCCGAGAACATAAGTTAATTTTGAAGTGTCGAGAGTTTTATCTGATGCGAGTCTGTCGATTGTCGGTTTGAGCTGAGCTTCTGTCTTCATGTCAGTAACAGTAACAAAAGCACCATGATTCAAAAGAAATCTTACAGACGCTTCTCCACCACCATTCAAGCCGAGGCCCATTACGGTAATATGTTTATCTTTAATATCGTTGATGCTGTTAAAAAAACATCCTTCCGGGTAAACATGTGGTGTCATAATAAAACTCCTTATTTTGTTGTCAAAAGCTGCATCTTAAATTTGTATTTTGCTACTGCTTCATCCAAAAGATATTCGATGCAGTCTGCGTATTTCAAACCTGATGCTTCGCACATTTTCGGGAACATTGAAATTGGTGTAAAGCCCGGAAGTGTGTTGATTTCATTCAAGTAAATTGTGCCGTCATCTTTATCGATGAAAAAGTCAACGCGGCTTAAACCTGATGCGTCTACTGCACGGTATGCTTTTACTGCGAGGTCCTGAATGTTTTTGATTTCTGCTTCATTTAAGTTAGCTGGAATTTTCAAGGCAGCGCCATCAGGGTCATTGTATTTTGCGTCGTAATCGTAGAATGTGTGGCTTGGAATGATTTCGCCAGGGATGTATGCTTTGCAGAGAGAACATGGCTGGTCTTCTACTTCGCAAGTGGAAATTCCAGTTACGCTGCATTCGATTTCTCGGGCGTTGACTGCTTTTTCAATGAGAACTTTGTTGTCATAGTTGAATGCATCAAGAAATGCCATTGAAAATTCTTTTGGAGAAGTTGCTTTCGATGCTCCGACAGAACTTCCGGCGTTGCAAGGTTTTACAAACAATGGAAGCCCGAGTTCTTTGATTGCTTTTTCAAATACGACATCATATTTTTTTGAGTCGCCCAAATCTGTTCTTGTCATTACGATATATGGAACAACAGGAAGTCCTGCATCATGCCATACAGCCTTTGTCTTTTCTTTATCCATTGTAACGCCAGATGCCATACAACCGCATCCGACATAAGGAATGTCACAGATATCCAAAAGTCCCTGCAAAGTTCCGTCTTCGCAGAACTGTCCGTGAACAACAGGAAATACAACATCTGCTCTGAGTGATTTTGAACCACAGATAAATGCGTTCATTCCCTGAGCCGGGCAAAGAGTTACGAGATTTTCATCTTCTTCGTAAACTCTGAGAGTTGCTTTTTCGTTTGTGATTACGCGGTTAAGTTCATCATCTGGTGCTTTGAACCAGCGGCCGTCGCGTGAGATTCCGATTAATACAACATTGTATTTTTCACGGTTGATGTTTCTTACAACACCTGTTGCGCTTACGAGTGAAACTTCGTGTTCACTTGATTTTCCGCCATAAAGAATAGCTACTGTCATTTTTAATTTCCCCTCATTTCATGCAATGCTTTTTTTGCTTCGGCGATTTCGTCGTAAGGCATTGTATAATCTTTATATATAATGGAATTTTCGTGACCCTTTCCCAATAAAAGAACGATGTCACCTTTCTTTGCCATTGAAAAAACTTTTCTGATTGCTTCTGGTCTGTCCGGATGAATGAACAAATCGATGTCATCTTTTTTACCTGCGCTGCGGCAGCCTTTTGCAATATCTTCCAAAAGTGTACGAGGATCTTCTCCACGAGGATCTTCATCAGAAAGCATTACTACATCGCACCACTTACCTGCAATCTCACCCTGAAGAGGACGCTTTGTCAAATCGCGTTCGCCACCACTTCCAAACAAAGCAAAAATTCTTCCTTCGCATCTTTTTTTAAGCGGAGGGAAAATTGTTTCAAAACTTGACGGTGTATGTGCATAGTCGATGATTACTTCAAAGTCCTGACCTTCATCAAGAGTTGTCATTCTTCCTGTAATCGGAACAAGTTTTGAAATATGCGGAGCAAGCATTTCAAAATCACATCCAGTTAAACCACTGACTGCAATTAATGCTGCCATGATGTTGTATGCATTGAAACTTCCAGGAAGAGTTGCAGTCACATGAATCATTTTGTGTTCGCGTGGAAGTGCCGGATCTGCGTTAATTGCAACAGCTGTTGATTTTGCGCATGAGTCAATTGAAAAAGAAATCCCAAAACGAGCCGAAGCAATATTTTTTGCTTTCATGTACGGCATTCCATCTGGAATTTTTGGAAGAGCAATCGCATTAACTCCGCTTTCGCCGGCACTCTTTCCTGCCATTCCTTCTGTTGTAAAACCGAAAACTTTCTGCTTTGTGCAAGAAGCAAAAAACTGTGCTTCATTGTCTTCGAGGTTTACGATTCCAAAAGATGGAATTATCTGTTTTACATTATTTATTGTTTTAACATGATCATGTTCATCGAGCGCTCTGAAAAGATTTGCTTTATCATTTTTGTAAGTATCAAAGTCATGATGAAACTCAAGATGTTCAAGAGTAACGTTCATGAAAATTCCACAGTCAAAGCAAACGTTTCCAAGTCTGTTTAATTTTTTAGAAAGTCCGTGGCTTGAAGATTCCACTACTGCATACTCACATCCATTCTGAACCATGTCGTACAAATGTTTCTGAACGATCGGTGCTTCAGGGGTTGTTGTGTGCTGTGGATTAGGCATCGCTTCATCGCCGAGAGAATACTGAACAGTTGAAACAAAACCTGCTTTGTGACCGGCAAGTCTTAAAAGCTGCCAGACAAAAGAAACAGTGCTGGACTTTCCTTCTGTTCCGGTGATACCGATTACGGCAAGTTTTTTTGAAGGAGAATCGTAGAAGGCATCTGCAATCGGTGCCATCGAAGTTTGTGCGTTTTCAACTTTTAAGAAAACAGGTAGTGTAACATTCCCCTTGTCGATATTTTCAAGCTGGCGCTTAACGATATTCTTTGCAACCTTAATCGCATCGTCGTGTGCAATCTCGCCTTCATAAACAACGACATTGCATCCCTTTTCAACAGCGTCTGCAATAAATTTATTTCCATCTGTATGATGTCCCGGAAGTGCAAAAAACAATGCCCCCGGAGTAACAAGTCTCGAATCAAAAACTAAATCTGTTACCGGAGTAATTCCAATAACGTCTAAATCCAATGGCGTCTTTCCGTCGGCAGCCAGAGCCTGGCATTTTACGGCAGAAAGAAGCGAAGAAAGTTTCTTTTCCATAATGGGATATTTTATCGCATATGGAAGATTTGTACAATGTTTATGACAAATGGAAATTTAATGATATAGTTAGTCCCATACTGTTCCTATAATATCTTGATTAGTTCTTTTAGTGCTGCCATTAACAGGAGTTACATAATAATCTTGATTTCCGTTCCAACCAACTCTTTTAATATTTGTCTGTGTAATAT
>JAGHSB010000220.1 GCA_018066075.1 Candidatus Treponema scatequi | reverse complement strand
ACTATACACAAATTCAGAAGGATTTTTTATAATTTTTACACATTTTTATAGCATTTTTTAAAGAAATCTACACATTTTTACACTTCGAAAAGCAAAGCACAAAGTGCTTTTTTTGCTTTTGGCGCAAACGTCAATAATTTCAACTCATGCAAAAGACCGCCAGGTCTTATTATAGTCAATAAAATTGCTATTGCAATTTTATTGACAAATTATGGAATATTAACAAAAAATCGTTTATTTTACAATCAAATCAATCGGTTCGAGCTCTTTAATAGTATCAAGTGCTGCAGAGAAACAGTCAACGGAGTTCATAAGTGAAATCTGGTACTTATCGTTCTGTCCGCCGCTGATTGTAGTGATATTTGAAACGCCGTCATAACGTGTATCTGTCTTGTTACCCATTGCACCTTCAACGACTTTCTTGATTGAACGGCAGTCATCACAGAATGAGTTTTTAATCTGCTGAACGCCTGTTTCTATAGTGAGCATTGTAGATTCAATCTTAGACTGAGCCTGAAGTGTCCTCAAATGATTTGCAGTAATCTTGTCAAATACAATTCCAATCTGTCCCTGCGGTGAAAGGTCATCAATCATTCTGAATACATCAGAATAAAGCTGAGAAAGATCATTCAAAGTATTTGCAAATTCCTGGCGGTTGTCTTTATTGACGAACGCACCTTCGAGAAGAAGAATCTTGAGCGGCTGAATGACTTCATTATATTTTTTATCAAAGAACCATGTAAGAAATCCACCAGTATATTCAAAGTGAAATGGAATTCCTTCCCACATCTGAGTCCACGGTCTATGAGGCATAAGCGGAAAGTCATTGATTCCAAATATGCTTTCAAGTCTTTCGTGAATTGCCTCTTTCTTTTTATCTCTGATCCATGCGCCCCACTTTTCATCGAAGAGACGCTTCCACTGTTCCTTATATTTTACAAACCAGTCTTCTGCCCCTGTAAAATTTTCAGGCTGCCACTGAACATTGTTGAATGTAATTCGTGCAAGAGATTTAAGTGGAACTGTTTTAATGAACATGTGTACCATTGAAATATTTGCAGCTGCTTTATCCATAAACTCACGCATTCTTTCATCATCACTTTTTGCAGCAGAATCTGTCGGAACAATTTTGTCAGCGGAATAAAGATAAAGAGAAGTCAAAACTTCTTCAGGTACTGTAGATCCATTACACAAAATTCTTGCAAAAGAAGAAATTTCATTTGATACTACTTCAAACTTACAGCTGTATGCATCAACACCACCTAGAGAAAAAGATCCGATGAAACGTTCGAATGAAAGTTTCGAAAGCTGGTAGAACCATTCGATGACAGTTACACACGAATACATGTATGATCTTCTGTGAGATGGAATGTTCTTTAAAATTTCATCAAGCTTGCGTAAAAAAGATGTTCTGAGTTCTGTCGTTACTTCGCGTGACAATGGAAGTTTGTATGGATCAACTTCTTTATCCATCTGCTCTGTAACTTCAGGAGAAATGAGAGATCCTAAGAAAACATAGAACGCACCAGGATTGTTGTAAACATATTCAAGATACGGTTTGAAAAAATCAACTGCTTTTTTTAATTCACAAAGCTTCTGATAGAAAATCGAAAGAAAATATCCGTTCTTGTAATCGATGAGTCCAGGATAGCTGTGATCAGTTTTTTTGAAAAGCATCGAAACCTGGTCTGCATTGTAAAGATCTTCTTTTGATGAATTGGAAAATACAGAACGAAGCCAGAGAAAGAATCGATATAAAAAAGATTCACCGCGAAGTTTGTCATCAAGAGAGACGGCTTCATTCGGATCTTCCTTGTCATCAGAATCGAGATTCTGAGTCGTTGGATCTCCTGCGAGGCCGTGCATCTTTTCAAGCATTTGTTTTCTTTCTTCGTCGGAAATAGAAGAAACTAGCCTTTTAAATGTTTCATTCTTGTGGTCTTGTGACATATAACTGGTTACCTTGAATTACAAATTCTGCAAATATTCTAATGCGTTGTAATTATTATTCCAGTGTTCAATTACAGCATTGACATCATAAGGCAAGTTTTTAAACACTTCGAGAACTCCGGAGAAATTAATTCCATTGTAAACAGAACCCGCTGCCCAGTGAGAATCTGATTTTCCATCGTTATCGTGAAGGTGAAGAGTCAAAACATCAACACCAGTGTCTAAAACTTTTTTCGCATATTCCACACATTCAAAACCATTAATCTTAGTATGGCCCGTATCAAATGTGGAATAAAATTTGTAGCCGTTATCATCGGCATGTTTTTTTGCTTCTGTCATAAACTCGAGATAAGACTTTGAATACTGATTATGAGAATCTGGAATTGTATTCTCAATACAAACTTTAGTCTCTGGAATACTTTTACAAATAAACTCGAGAGTTTCAAAAGACAGCTCGCAATAATGAATTGTTACAGACAGCGGTTTATGAAGATTTATATAATCAAAAAACGGAGCCTGCTGTTCTTTCGTCATCGCAGCAAAACCAATCGGAAGATGAACGGTTATATTTTCCGGGAGCTGTACATTTTTAACATCCTCAGGAGTATAACCGTCAAAGAAGATGTCAAAGAAGTCGATTTTGTTGTTGTCAGAAAATGCGATTTCCTGTTCAAGTGTGAGATTGTTGTATTTTGATGACTGAAAGCCAAACTTAACCATATTTATTGAATTTTATTCTATTATCTTCTATTTGTAAAGAAAATTGTATTTGCGCTGCCAGTGTGCTTTTTGACCGCATTCTATCTCAAGTAACTTGAAAAGTTCCGGGCTGATGCACTTTTTGTGGCCCCAGACGTCCGTGTGGTATGGGACAAAGTCTGTTTCTTCTGACATTTCAAATTTTTTAGTGGAATTTGCGAGAACCCATTTTCCATTCTGATTAAACGAAGCATCATCGCGTGCCTCAAAAACTCCGCCAAGAAAATATTCTGTTGAATTGTCAGGAGACTTTACAAAACGGGCGCCCGATTTAGTAAATTCCACTAAACCTTCTGTCTTAACATTTTCTGAAAGCTTTTCTGGAGAATAATTCCAGTTGAAAGAAAGCTCAAGCTGAGGACCAACATTCTGTCCAAACGGAAGGAGAAAATTATGAATGTATTCAGTTGTCGTAATTTTTTTTGTACCGCAGTTTTCAAGATCGTAAGAAACTGTAAAACCGTTTTCTGTAAGCTCAAACTTTTTTGTGTAACGGTAAGCATAACCGTTTCTCTCACCCGAAGCACACATGAAAATAGCCTTGTCCGAAGCCATCTTCTGATAACTAAACTCGAGCGGCTCAAGCATGTACTGAGTAAAAAAGAAATAAGGCTTGTCATCACGCTTAAGCCAGCCAGTTCCGATTTTCGGAAAATAATCGCCAGGCTTTACATCATCATATCCGACAGGCATCTTGATTCCAAATTCATTATGAAGTCCGCGTCCATATATTTTATCATCACGATGAAAAATCTTTTTTTCCTGTGAAAGCATTTTTTTGCCGTTAACCCAGACATGAGTAACAGTTCCATTCCAGTCAAAACGACTTCCACGGTATTTTTCACCAGGAGTCTCAAT
>JAGHSB010000063.1 GCA_018066075.1 Candidatus Treponema scatequi | reverse complement strand
TAAACGTAAATTTAATTTGCGGATACTATTCACCGATGGACCAGTATGTGTTGAAATGGTAGGAATGAAGAATTTACCTGATGAATCTTATAAAACAGATAGTGAAATTGCTGCAATCTGGTCTTCAAAAGGAGAAACTGTTTCCGGTTCAATAAAATTATTTAATAAGGATTTTATTAATGGATCCTTTACATACGATTATTCAAACTTATACTTAAACTATAGATATAAGTATTATAGACCTGTATTCCACTTTGCAGATGGAACTGCAACAGTCGGCGATATAATCTACAGATAAGGAGCAGCGATTTGTCTTCCAATTTAATAGGCTTACTCTTTCAATCCACTTTAGGTGGTTTTCTCTGTGAAGTTTTTCTGCTTATTTTTATTCTGGCAGACAGATCGTTTCCTAAGGCTACAATCAACGGATTTATAAGCGCTGTAGTTTTTGCTTTCTTGCTTTCAACCACAGACACAATTGAATTCTTCTGTGATGGCTTAAAGGTTTATCCTAAATTAAAGCTGTTTGTTGGATCTCTGGGGTACATATTCAGGGTAGGGGCGGCCTGTTATATTGTACGCATATCCCAGAGAAAAAATAAACTTATTTATAATTTGATTACCGGGCTTTTTATTGTTACCTCAATAATTTCGATTTTCAATTTAAAGACCGGATATTTATTCTCTGTATCATCAGACTATGTAATTACTCCTGGAAAATTGTTTGATTTCCCTTACATTGTAATGGGGTTTGCTACATTTGTTTTTCTACATTCTGCAATTACGAACATCCGCACTAATCTGGGCGAAAGTTTAATTATTTTTGCAATCATTTTTGCCTGCATTGTTGCCAATACTCATGAATTGTTTTTCAACATTAAATTCATTCTCTCTCAGGTTTATGCAGTTTGTATTGTATTTTACTTTCTCTGTCTTAATGTGGAACTGTATCAACGTGATGCCCTTACAGATTTATTCAACCGCCGTTCCTTCCATCTTTATCTTCAAAAAAATAAAAACAAAAAGATGATTATCCTTTCCATGGATTTAAACAATCTTAAAAAATACAATGATACATTCGGTCACGAGGCCGGAGACTTAGCCATAAAAACCAGTGCAGAATGTATGCTCAGCGCATTCAAAAAAATCGGAATTGTTTATCGTACAGGTGGTGATGAGTTTATGGCAATATTCAAGGAAAAATCCCCTCAGGCAATAGAAAATGCCATTTCAATTTTTAGGGAAGAACTTTCTAAAACAGAATATGAAGTTGCCTGTGGTTATGCCCTTTATTCACCAGGTGATGATGTTGAATCCGTTATAAAACAGGCAGATGCTGCAATGTACGAAAACAAAAAAACTCTTAAAGGACCTAGCAGGGAATAAAGTTTTTTAATTGGAGAGATTATATGAAAAAATTTTTTATTTTGCTGATGGCATCTTGTTTTATTTTGTCATCATGTATTCATCAGGAACAGATAAAGTAACTGCTACAGGTGGTTACGGAGATTATAGTGTTACAGCAGATGGTTTTTACTATGATGGAAACAAAACCGTTCAGCTTGTCAATTATAAGGTTATTAAGCCATCTACACTGCCAGATGATTTCTGGGGCCCAGCAGGTTATGGACAGGCTACATATTCAACTGCAGATAATAGCAAATAGCTGAAATAAAAAATATTCCTTCTTATGGTGGAAATGGGGATTACTACTATAAATATGATGATTATGAATATGAACAGGGTGAACTTTTAAGTAAAACAGGAATTATTCATATTAAAGGAGCTGAATTTACAGGTAATCGTGATCCAGAAAGTCGAAAGGTAAGTGGAAATCTTATTTATAAGACAAGTCAGAACTATACTAATTCTACATGGAATTATTATGATTTTGACTACGATAACACCTCTAAAGATTTGACAATTAATTTATCACATTTTATAAAAACTATCAGAGGAAAAGAATTCTGGACAGAACTCTCTCTTGATTGGAACTATAATGGTTTAAACTATGAATTTACTTTGATTAATATCAGGCTGAAAGGTGTGAGTTTTCTGAGATTTTTCAATTTTCTACTTAATTATGAGCATGGTATAATTTATTATGCATGCAAACAGAAATTGATGCTGGCAGTGGACAGGTATAACGATCCGCAATTTTTGAAAGGGTATCAATCAATAAAAGCCAACTAATAGAAGATACTATTTGTTGTTTTGTATGAAAATAAAAAAAATTGGGAGAAAATATGAATGTTCTTGTAATTAATTGTAGTCCAGTTAAAAA
>JAGHSB010000256.1 GCA_018066075.1 Candidatus Treponema scatequi | reverse complement strand
ATCAAACATAGTGACAATATATGAATAAAATAAAGATTCCGCAAGTATTACAGAAAATGAATGAAATCTTCTCAGAAAACGGCTTTGAAGCGTACCTCGTCGGCGGTGCCGTGCGTGATGTTCTTCTCGGAAAAGAAGCTTCTGACTGGGACGTTACGACAAATGCAAAACCAGAAGAAGTGATGAAAATTTTCAAGCGTGTAATTCCGACCGGGATCGACCACGGAACTGTCACTGTTCACTTCATGAAAGAAGAAATCGAAGTTACGACTTTCAGAACAGAAAGCGATTACTCTGACGGAAGACATCCTGACAAAGTTGAATACTGCGGCCACATCGAAGAAGACCTCAGCCGCCGCGACTTTACGATGAACGCAATTGCCGCAAGCCTTAAAGACGGACATATTGTTGACCCGTACGGCGGCGAAAAAGACATCAAAGATAAAATCATCAGAACTGTCGGAAATGCTCACGAAAGATTTTCAGAAGACGGACTCAGACCTGTAAGAGCACTCAGATTTGCTTCAAAACTGCAATTTAGTATAGAAAAAGATACATACTCAGAAATTTTCAAGGAAGACATTCAGAAAAAGATTGTTTCGATTTCGGTTGAGCGCTTCCGCGACGAGTTTATGAAGATGATGGAGTCACCACTTCCGAGTGTCGGACTTAAGCTCATGGAAGAAACGGGAATCTTAAAGCTCTTCATCCCTGAAATGCTCGAAGGAAGAAACTGCATTCAGAAAGATGACAGAGGCTACCACATCTTTGACGTACTCGACCACAACATCTACGCATGTGACGGAGCTCCGAGAGAAAAACCACTTCTCCGCCTCGCAGCTTTTTTACATGACTCAGGAAAGCCTCGTGCCAAAGTTGAACGAATTGTCGACGGACTCAAAGTAAACAATTTTTTCAATCACGAAAGATACTCATCTGAAATTGCAAAATCTGTAATGACACGCATCAAGTTTTCAAATGCAGAAATTGACTATGTAACTCACCTCATCGAAAACCATATGTTCAATTACACGAAAGAATGGTCTGATGCAGCCGTAAGACGATTCATCGTAAAAGTCGGCCTTGAATATATCGACGACCTCATCGACCTTCGTCTTGCCGACATGTACGGAAAATACAACGAACCTGTCAGAAAGCACGACACTGCATCATGTGCCCTTCTCGTAGAACTTACAGACCGCGTAAAAGAAATTGCCGCAAACGAAAATGCCCTTAGCCTCAAGGATCTAAAAGTAAACGGCCGCGACCTCATCGAAGCCGGAATCCCTGCCGGAAAAAATCTTGGCCGCATCCTCGACGAACTTTTCCAGACAGTACTCAACGACCCGAAAATGAATGAAAAAGACAAACTATTAAATCTTGCAAAAAATATTTATGAAAATAAATAACTGATACAAAAAAAGTCTCGGGCTAAACCGAGACTTTTTTTATCAAAATTAAATTTTCATGTTCATAACTTCGCGAACTTCATTCAATGTCTGAATGCCGATTTCGCGTGCTTTTTCAGCGCCCTTAAGAAGTACGTCCTTGATGTAATCAGGCTGAGCTTCAAGGCGCTTTCTTTCTTCACGGAGCGGGCGAAGTTTTTCGTTGAGTGCTTCTGTCAAAGTATTCTTGAGCATTCCACCGCCGCCTTCTCCGATTCTTGCTGCGATTGCTGTCGGTTCTTCACCAGTACAAAGGCTGATGAGTGAAAGAAGGTTTGCAACTTCAGGACGGTTAACAGGATCGTAAGTAATATTTCTGTCCTGGTCAGTTTTTGCTTTCTTGATCAATTTTGCAGTTTCATCTTCTGTTGCCGAAAGCATGATTGCGTTTCCGCGTGACTTAGACATTTTCTGTGAACCATCGAGTCCAAGAATCATCGGTGTCTTTGAAAGAAGTGCCTGAGGTTCCGGGAATACTGGTTCTTTATTAAAGTCTGTGCAGAACTTTTTGTTGAAACGGCTTGCGATTGTTCTTGTCATTTCGAGATGAGGAAGCTGGTCTTTTCCAACTGGAACGATGTTTCCTTTGCAGAACAAAATATCACATGCCTGGTGAACAGGATATGTGTACATTCCAGCGTTAACGTTTTTGAGTCCGGCACTTTCGATTTCTTCTTTTACAGTCGGGTTGCGGCTGAGCTCTGCGTTTGATACGAGAGTCAAGAATGGAATCATGAGCTGGTTGCATTCCGGAACATAGCTGTGCGGATAGATGATGACGTCCTGTTTTTCAGGGTTGATTCCTGCAGCAAGGTAATCGATTACAAGCTGCTTTGTGTTCTGGCTGATTTTGTCAAATGCATCGTGGTCTGTCAAAACCTGATAGTCAGCAATAAGAATCATTGTCGGAACGCCAAGGTTGGCAAGTCTTACGCGGTTCTGAAGTGAACCGAAATAATGTCCGATATGTAAAAGTCCTGTAGGTCTGTCACCTGTCAAAACTCTGTATTTTTTAGGATTAACAAGAAGGTCTGCTTCAATTTTGCGGCTTCTTTCAAGAGCTGCTTCATAGCTTCTGTTGATGTCTGTGTATTCTAATTCTGCCATAATCTTCCTCAATTACGTTTATTAAAATGATTTCACAATTCTATATAAAATAACTCAAGTATTCAAGAGAAGTTCTCTCCAAAAGCCCGCGGGCTTTGAAGTGACCTAGTTTTCTGAAAGGACTTTTTTCACTTCGCTTGCAAGATAGAAAGAGCCTGTAATCAAAAGAAAAGCGTCCTCTTTTTTCGATTCTGCGATAATTCCTTTTATTGCGTTTTCAAAATCTTCGTTGTATTCAAAATTAATGAGAGCATCCGCAAACGCTTTTTCCATTTTGTCTGCGTTGCACGATTTTGTAAGTCCCGGACGAGTCAAAACTACTTTGTCAAAACGGCCAGAAAAACATTTTGCGATGTGTTCAACATCTTTGTCCGCAGCGCATGCAAAAAGAAGATTTGCCTTTCTTCCTTTGTAAAACTGTTCGAAAGTCTGCATTGTGAGCGTTATGCTTTTTACAGTATGCGCGCCGTCAATTACGATTTCATTTGTGGAACTTGCCCCGCCGCAATCAGTACCGCGTTCCACTATTTCAAATCTTGCCGGAAGAGTCACTTTTGAAAGTCCCTTCTCGATTGTTTCTTCACTAATTTCCGGGTGAATCATTTTGACAGCGGCAGCTGCTAAGAACGCATTTCTTGCCTGAAACTCACCGTACATTTTTGTTTTGTATTTCAAAGGACGAGAAAAAAGTTTTGATTTGATTTCAACTGACATAAGCTTGTCAGAATTTGCGCTGTTTGCTTTCGATGAGTCATCATTGCAATAAGATGTCTCAACAGAATCTAAAATTTCATCTGCAAAAACAATCGGTGCATTTTTTTCTTTCGCTATCTTTTTAAAAACAGCTTTCACTTCATCAACCTGACTTGCACACAAAACAGGAATGCCGTTTTTAATGATTCCACCTTTTTCTGCAGCAATCTTTTCGAGAGTGTCACCTAAAAATTCTGTGTGTTCAAGTTCAATCGTGTTGATTATGCAGATCTGAGGGTTAACGATGTTTGTAGCATCAAGTCTTCCGCCGAGTCCTACTTCGTAAACAGCTTCGTCAACGCGTGCAGCTTTCATGCACAAAAATGCGTAAACTGTAACAAGTTCAAACCAGGTAACAACGCGCTCTTTCGGAAGTTCATCTTTTATGCTGTTAAACTTTTCGTAAAGTTCTTTCGCTGCTTTTTCGTAAACTTCATCTGTAAAAAATTTATCGTTGAGCCTTATTCTTTCTCGAAAATCTTCGATGTGAGGCGATGCATAAACTCCGACTCTTTCTCCGTGTGCAGTAAGAATCGAAGAAATCATTGCGCATACAGAACCTTTTCCTTTTGATCCTGCAACGTGATAGCATTTGATTTCATTCTGTGGATTACCGAGCCGTTCACACAAAAACTGCATCATATTCAGCCAGAAAATATTTTTCTGCGGCAGCTTTTCAAAATTTAAAAATGAATCTACCCAGGCGAGAAAGTCTGTAATTGTTTCTGAAGTTTTTAATTCTGTGGAACTGCTCATCACTTATTCCACATAAACGCGTTCAACACGTTTTGTAATTCCTGTCATGATTTCGTAAGGAATAGTTCCAGTTTTGTCAGCGATATATTGTGCATCAACTTTTGCGCCTTCATCTTTGTCGCCGAATAAAATTACTTTGTCCCATCTTTTGACATCACCGTTATTTTTACCGATGTCGATCATTAACTGGTCCATGCAGATTCTTCCGCAGATCGGATATTCACGGCCATTGACTACAGGTTTTACTACATCGTTAAAGCGGCGCAAAAATCCGTCACCGTATCCGACTGGAATTACAGCGATGTCTGTATCTTTTTCTGCAGTCCATGTGTGGCCGTAAGAAACTGATTTTCCTTTTTCGAAAGATCTAATTGCACAGACGCCAGAGATTAAAGTCATTACAGGTTTTAATTCTACTGGTGTCTTTTTTTCTTCGAGATATTTTTTTGTAACTTCATCGCAGTAGTAACCGTAAACGATGATTCCAGGTCTTACCATATCAAGCTGCCATTCAGGATGATTAACGAGGGCCGGGCTGTTGCAGCAGTGTCTGATTCCGGGATTGATTCCGGCATCTTCTACATTTTTGATGGCCTTTAAAAAGTCTTTGTACTGATCTTCTGTGTATTTGATGTCTTCAGGTTTCAAACTGTCGGCAACTGCAAAGTGCGTGCACATTCCACCGAGAGTAAGATTTTTTGAAGAGACGATTTCTTTTGCAATTTCGGCAGTTTCATCAGAAAGGCAGCCTATTCTACCCATTCCGGTATCTACAGCAAGGTGAACTGAATATTTTTCTTTCGTAAGGTTTTTTTCTGAAATCGTTCGGTCAAGCGCCCTGATAAATTCCACATCAAAAACAAGCGGAGTAATTTCATATTTTACAAGGTCTTCAAAATCTTTAGGATTTGAGAGGCTGAGCATTAAAAGCGGAGTCTTGATTCCGGCCTCGCGAAGTTCGATTCCTTCAGAGATGGCTGCAATTGCTAAAAAAGATGCCCCTGCTTCGACTGCGGCTTTTGCACATCTGACTGCACCGTTTCCGTATGCATCGGCTTTAACTGCAACGCAGACTTTTGTTTCTGGTTTTATGAGTGAACTGAAGTTTTTTACGTTATTTTTTAAGTTTTTGAGATTAATTTTTG
>JAGHSB010000266.1 GCA_018066075.1 Candidatus Treponema scatequi | reverse complement strand
ATATTAAAGGAGTTTTTAAATGAAGAGAACTTTCTATTTATTGGCATCAGTATTGTTGCTTGCTGGTTCTTTATCTTTCGCTGACAAGGCAGTGTTGATTGACTTCACACAGCTTGATGCAGACTGCTGCAAAGACGCAAAGACAGACAGACCAACACAGAACAAACGTACTGTTATGGATTTCTCTGTATCTGCAGGTGCAACATTCACTGAAGATCAGAAAGGACTTATGAAGACATCATTGGCATTGCCTGAGTGGGAAATAGACTTGAACTCTTCTGCTCGCAATGTAGGAAGTCTTGCAGAATCAAAAGTTGTTGCTGCTCCAGTAAAAGACAGCGCAAAGGTACCATTTGCTGGTAAGAACGTAATGGGTGTTCGTGTAATTTTCCCATCTATCGCTTGTAACGCAAATGCAAAAATCGTACCACCATTTGATATCCCAGCTTATGAACCATTAGCTGACCGCGATGACAATGGTAACAAAAAAGAACAGACAGACGAACAGAGAGCAAGTGGTAAAACACTTTTCGAAGACGGATATGGTGTTGTAAAAAATGTTGGAACAGTAAAATCTATTTCTGTTCTTACAATGGGTATGAACTATCCACACGGACTCTATGTAATGCTTAAAGATAACGACAATATTGAACACCGTTACTTCATGGGTTACCTCGGATTCGACGGATGGGAACCATTGGTTTGGAACAACCCACAGTACATCTCAGAAATTCGTAACCGTGAAATTCGTGTATATCCAATCTATCCACGTGGACTTCCATTCGTAAAATTCACAGGATTCCAGATCACTCGTGACGCAGCTCACATCGGTGACAACTACATTGGATATTTCAAAGACGTACAGATCATTTACGACAAAGCACTTCTTACATCTGACCGTGATATCGCTGATGAAGACCTCTGGGGAATCATCACAAAGAAAGAAACAGCACGTCAGACAGCAGAAATGTCACGTTTCGGAAATACACAGGTTAACCGCTATCTTGAAAAAGAAAAGATGGATACTGAAAACTACTTCACAGCAGAAGACGGTATCAAAGCTGAATCAAAGAACTAATTTAGTTCTGTTAACTTGATAAAAAAGGCGCTTCTCTGAAGCGTCTTTTTTTTATGGAGTAAGGATGACACCTACAATTAAAGTTCCTGGTAAACAGGCGATTAAAGAAAATTACGAAAAGTATCGTATTTTATTTTCAGCAGTACTCAAAAATATTCAGGCAAAAATCGAGAATGATATTTCTTTAAATCCAAAACCTGTTTATAAGTCACGCATTAAATCTTTTGACAGCTATTATTCAAAGCTCCTTAGATTAAAACCAAAAGAAGCATCAGAAAAAGAAGATTTGGTTGCCCTTACTGACATGATGGGAATCAGAGTTGTATGTGCTTTTCTTGAAGATATTACAACTGTAGAACATCAGATTAAAAAGAAATACGAAGTTAAAGAAGTAGAGCATAAGGGAAATGTTCAGAATGTAAAGGAGTTTGGGTATGAATCGACTCACATTTTGATTGCAATTCCACAGGACTGCTTAAGCCTTGATTCAATCGAAGACGAAGAAATCAAGAAATTACCTTTACCTGAAAACTTAGTTTGTGAAATTCAGGTTAGGACAATCTTACAGGATGCTTGGGCAGAAGTTGAACATGAACTTATTTATAAAACAGAGTTCACTCCGTTTGATGCACCTCTCAGACGAAAGATGGCATCAGTCAATGCAAGCTTAAATCTTGCAGACATCATCTTTCAGGAAATCAGAGATTACCAGACAAAGCTCCAGCGCGAAGTAGAAGAGAGACGAACAACTTTCTACGAACAGGCTGACTTTATTACTGACTCAGAAAATAAAGAGCTCGACATTAAGAAAGACGAGCCAAAAGATATTAACCGCGTTTCACCTTTTGTTCACGGAACAATCGATGATATGATTCTTGCTGCAATTCATGCTCATAATACGGGTGACATTCCTGAAGCGATTAAAATCTATACGCAGATTCTCGAACATGAAAATGCAAATGACAATACTGTTTTGTCAGTTATTTACAAGCATCGCGGTATGGCATTTTTTGCACAGAATGATTATGAAAAAGCCCTCAGTGACTTTCAGGCTTCGAGCAAGTATGATCCGAAAAGTTTCAGATCAATTTACTACGAAGGAATTGTTCACAGCGTAATGGGAAATATCGACAAGGCAATCGAATGCTACGACAGGTCTCTCGAAATAAACGAGTTCCAGTCGCATGCTCTTTTCAGAAGGGCACTTGCTTATTTTAATAAAAATGAATATCAGACTGCACTTAATGATTTAACTGCGGCTGAAAGTCTCGGTCTTAATTCAGATGAGGCTAAGGCATTACATAAAAAGCTGGTAGAAAAGTTTGATATGGGATTTTAATTTAATCAAAAATCTGTTTCTAAAGAAAAGATTTCGGGTTATCGCAAATTCCATAAAAAATTTAAAAATTAACAAAAATGCTATTGACCAAAAAAAGCATATTTGTTATATTACCAAAGTCAGCGAAATGCTGAATTGTATGTCTCCTTCGTCTAGTGGTTAGGACATCGGGTTTTCATCCCGACAACAGCAGTTCAATTCTGCTAGGAGATGTTTCAAGCCTGCTTTAGTTAGCAGGCTTTTTTTTTGCTATGGTGGGTGGAATTTTATAATGTCGGATGACGATTCAGAGTACAAGGTAGTTCAATTACTCGATGTGAAAAATACTGCAAAGTATATTTCAAATGGCGGAGCTTTAAGCAAACTTTCTGAAAATTTTGAAGAACGAAAAAGCCAGATTGAACTTCTTAAAAAAATTACTGAAGCATTCAACAGCAATCAGATTGCCGCTTTCGAAGCCGGAACTGGAGTTGGAAAATCATTCGCATATCTCATCCCTGCAATGCAGTGGTCTCTTCTCAATAAAGAAAAAGTCGTAATCTCAACTGGAACAATAAATCTTCAGCAGCAGCTTTCAGAAAAAGATGTCCCGATGGCAGAAAAAATTATCGGACAAAAAGTGAAGGCTGTTCTCCTGAAAGGTCGTCAGAACTTTGTCTGCCTTCGTCGTCTTTCCGATCTTTCTTCAGAAAGAGATTTATTCAATACAGAACTTGAAGAACTTGACCGTATTGTGGAATGGTCTAAGAAAACAAAGACTGGTTCAAGAAGTGAAATAACTTTTGAATGTTCTGACAACTTGTGGTCGAGATTAAATTCTGAAAGTGATGCGTGCATGGGATTGCGCTGTCCGTTCCGCGAAAGATGTTTTGTAATGAAGGTGAGGGAACAGGCAGAAACTGCAGACATTCTTATTGTAAACCATCATCTTTTGTTTGCTGACATCGAAGCAAGAATGCTTGGAGCAGGTTACGATGACACTGCAGTTTTGCCGGCCTATAAACGAATTGTCTTTGACGAAGCCCACGGAATCGAAAGTGCTGCAACAAGTTTCTTTTCTGAAAGCGTAAACCGCTATAAGATTCAGAAGCAGCTTAATTTGATGTACCGTCAGAGAAAAAATTCTATTGCAGGATATTTCTTTACTCTTCAGGCAATGTCAGAAGCGCCTGATGTAACAGAACAGGTTCATACGGCTGTTTCAGAAATCAGAAATAATATTACAAATCTTGAAATTGCAGCTCTTGATTTACTTCATGACGATTATACGATGAAGCTGGACCGTGCAACAGCTCCTCGTTTTGCTCCGATCATTTCTCTTTTGCTGACTCTTGGAAACAGCATCATGTCTTTTTCAGGACTTGTCAGAAAAGTGATGGAAGGAATTGCAGAAGAAAATCAGAAAGAAGGTGCATACTGGGAATCTCGTTCCATTTTGAATCATCTTGAAAGCTTTGCAAACGCATGTAAAAACTTTTCAATCTGGGAAGAAAAACCAGAAACTGTTTACTGGATTCAGAAGCAGAGACTCGGTGCAAATCTTGAAAATGTAGAAAATCCTCTTTATGTAACATTTACACAGACTCCGCTTGATATTTCAAAAATGATGAACAGCGGAGTCTATGAACCGTTTGAGACAGTCGTTAATACTTCTGCAACTCTCCGTATTCAGAACAGCTTTGACTTTTTTTTAAAACGCACTGGAATCAACTATGCAGAAAGAGAAAGAATCGTAACAGGCTTTTTCGAATCTCCGTTTCCGTATGATAAGAATGTTCTTTTTGCAGTTCCAGATGACATTCCGTTTGCGCAGAATCTTGAATTTCAAAACTCAGTGAATAAGGCTGTAGTAAAGCTGATCAAAGCAGCTCGAGGCCGTACACTCGTTCTTTTTACTTCTCACGAATCAATGCGAGCAACATTCCTTGCGACAAAGTCCGACATTTACGATATGGGCATCGAACTTATGAAGCAGGGCGACGACGACAGATTCAGATTACTCGACAGGTTCAAGTATGATGACTCGAGCGTTCTTTTTGCGACTGATTCTTTCTGGCAGGGAATTGATGTTCCGGGAAACAGTTTAAGCCAGGTTATTATCGTAAAATTGCCTTTTACAGTTCCGAATGATCCTGTATTTAGCGCAAGATGTGAATTGATTGAAAAGAGGGGTGGCAGTTCGTTTGCCGAGCTTTCTATTCCGGAAGCTATCGTTAAGTTCAGACAGGGATTTGGTCGTCTTGTGAGAAGGTCATCAGATAAGGGTGCAATCATCGTTTTGGACAAGCGCATCTGCACAAAGCCATACGGTAAAAAGTTTATTGAAAGCATTCCTGAGACAAAAAGGATGTACACACATCTTGAAGAGATATCTGACACCGTAAGGGAACTCCTTTCAGAGGACTAGATTGCCGGGCATTTGAAGGGATGTAAGGCATCTGAAAATCATGCCGGGCGGGCAAATTCCACTTATATAAATCTAACTTGAAATTTCTCTAATTTAACATTAATATGTAAAAATCATGGTTCTTTTGACGAATATAATAACGATCAGTGCCTGTGTATATCTTCTTTCAGGACCTGCGACATTAAATATATTATTTTATCCTTTTTCTAAGAAACACCTTTGTGTAAAAGTTTCTGACTATATCGTCAAAAGAAGTGCACCTCTTCTTTTTGCAGTTTTGAAATGCTACAAACATTTTAAGCTTTCATTTACAAAAGAAAATTTTGAAAAACTTCCAGAACAGTTTATGGTTATTTCAAACCATCAGAGTCTTTTTGACATTCCTGTTTTTATGACATTTTTTCACGATTATGATGTAAGGTTTGTTGCAAAAGATAATCTTTCGCGTCATATTCCACTTGTATCAGAAATGCTCAGAAGTCACGAACACTGCATGATTCCGAGAAAGGGAGGGGCATCTACTGCAATGCGCACAATGGAAAACTTTTCAAAACGCGTTCTTGCAAAAAATCAGATTCCTATTATTTTCCCTGAAGGAACAAGAAGTAAAGACGGATCTTTAGGCAAGTTTTATAGTGCAGGTTTCAGAAAGATCTCTGAATCGACAAAGCTTCCTGTAGTCGTATGCTGTCTTGACGGCGGATATAAAGTAAACGACCTTCGTCACATCATGGAAAATATTTCTCATGTTGACTATAAATGCAAAATCTTAAAAATCTATGATGCTCCTCAGTCAAAAGAAGAGCAGGTTAAAATCCTTGAAGAAAGTGAAAAACTTATGAATGACCAGCTTAATGCCTGGAGAAGTGAATAAGGTTTCAATCAAAAGAAATTACGACTTGTTCAATGAAAAATTGAAAAAGGCAAAAAAAAGGGCTGTCTTATGACAGCCTTTTTTTAACGTTAAAAATAAAAAATTATTTGAAGTCCTTTGGACGTCTTTCTGTGCGTTTGCATTTAGAGCATTCCGCAACATTTCTAAGTCTTCCGTTTTCAAACATAGTTTTCATTATGATTTCGCCCTGGCAATCAGGACAAATGAATTTCTGTGTTGCAACGGTTGTACGAGAGTTTTTACTGGCTCCTGCCATCTGTATAACCTCCAATCGATTGGTTGTTGTATATTAATTATTATAAGAGTTTTTGTCAATACATCGATTTTATTCCACTTGACCAAATAATACCTATTTGCTATTATAATTCACAGTTTTTGAATTGGGGGTCATCCTTTGGCTAGAAATCAAACATCAGCTCAGAAAGCTTTTAAGCAGAGCGAAGCAAGACGTTTACATAACAAAGCTATTAAAAGCGAATGCCACACATTTGTAAGACAGTTTGTAGAAGCTTGTCAGGCAAAAGATCAGGCAGCAGCTCAGGCTAAGTTAAAAACACTTGTAAGCACACTTGATTCTGCACGCAGCAAGGGCGTTTTGACACGCAACGCTGTATCTCGCAAGAAGTCTCGTATGACAAAGCTTTACAATGTTACTTTTGCCGCTAACGCAGCAAAATAATTATTTATAATACAAACATAAGATGTAATTTTTTTGTTGCATCTTATGTTTTATGTATTATAATGCTTTTATGAGGTTTTGAGATGGCAGATGATAAATTGACGAAAATTGATTTAGTAGAATCTGTATATCTCAATACTAAGATTGAAAAGCAGCAGGTTCAGGTTGTGACAGATGCACTTCTTGAACAGATTAAAGTATCGTTAGAAAACGGTAATTCAATCGAACTTCGTGGATTTGGAACTTTTGAAAAGCGTTTACGAAAGGGACGCAGCAAAGCGAGAAATCCTAAAACTGGGGAAATCGTTTCGGTTGAACCACATTATGTGGCTGTTTTCAGACCAGGTAAAGATCTTAAAAATTCTATATGGAATTTGCCTGTAACGGACAAAGATTCCAAAAAATAAAATCACGGTCAGATTTAGAAGTTTATAATTATGGAAAACGAAAAAAGAAATTTTACAGTATTAGGCTCAGAAACAGAATTTGACGGTGTGCTCGAATTTACAGACGATCTTAAAATTAACGGTAGATTCAGCGGAACAATCATTGCTACAGGAAATCTTGAAATTGACAAGGCAGCTATCTGCACAGTTGATAAAATGTCAGCTAATTCAATCATCGTTTCAGGATCTGTAACAGGAAATATCGAAGCTGCAGAAAGAGTAGAAATGTGCAGCGGAAGCAAAGTAAAAGGCAACGTAACAACAGCTCGTCTTCGCATTGCAGACAATGTTGATTTTGAAGGCCAGGTTACAATGCTTGAAAAAGAACCAGATGTAGATTTGTTCTCAGTTGCATCTGATGAATTTAAACAGTCTCTGATTTTGAAATCAGATACAGAAAACTAATAAAACTGAAAATTATTTTTTTACTACCAAATGTGGGAGTTTCGTAGTAGAGTTTATATATATC
>JAGHSB010000150.1 GCA_018066075.1 Candidatus Treponema scatequi | reverse complement strand
TTTCTAAACAAAAAATATATACAAAACTTGACTATAATATTTCATCATGATACACTTTAATCATGAAAGAAACTCTAAAAACGCTTAGAATTCAAAACCGCTATTCACAGGATTTACTTGCTAAAATTCTTGGAGTCTCAAGACTTTCGTATATAAAATACGAATCAGGTGAAGTTGAACCACCGGTCAGCATTATCAGAAAGCTTTCAAAAATCTATAAAGTTTCTTACAAAACATTAATCGACAATGAATTTTGCACGGATAAAGAACCTTACTCTTACGATTATTCCGAACAAAAAAACTATTCAATCGCAACACCAGTTCCAGACTACGAAGCTTCTTCCAGTACCGCTCTTTATCAATCGACAGAATCTTTTTCCCAGTTCTCAATAATGCTGAAAGAACTTCAAAACACAATCATTAAAATGCAGGCACAAATAAATTCCATGCAAAACACTACAATACAAAATATTTCTTTTCAAAAATCAAACACATTCAATAAAGACGATTTCTTCTCACAAATAGGCAAAGTTCAAATCGATACTTCTTTCATAGACGAAATTCGCGGGGCAAGCCTCATATGATTCTCTTAGATACAAACATTGTAATAAACATGATAAACAATCAAAATGATGAACATTGGGCTCTCCTGCAAACTGATACTGTTGTTATATGTGGAATTATTATTACCGAGCTTTATCGTGGAATTAAAAACGAAAAAGAAAAAAAATCTATCGAACTGTTTATTAATTCTGTAGATTCTCTTCCTCTTCATGAAGATGACTGGAAACTGATTGGACTTTTTATAGCAAAATTAAGGGATTCTGGTTTAATAGTTCCCGTTCAGGATGCAATAATTTCTTATCTGGCAATAAAATTTAAATGTTCTGTCTGTACAAATGATAAACATTTTAAGCTGATCCACACCGCTGAAGAGAAATTAAAATTGATCTAACTCTCAAACCACATTCCCCCCTTTCCTTTTCAAAATCCCTAAAATATGCTACCCTATCTCAACATTACCAAATTCCACATATAAAAGAGGACATTTATGAATTATTTTGAACCGGGACAGGAAATAGAAACTACAATCGTACAGATTTCTGGCGATACAATTTTTTTGGATTTGAACGCTAAAACAGAAGGTATTCTTGATAAAGCTGAACTTTGTGACGACAAAGGAAATGTAAAAGTAAACGAAGGCGACAAGATTAAAGCATATTACCTTTCGACAAAAGACGGAGTTCCATACTTCACAACTAAAATCGCAGGACACAACGCTGACACAGACATGCTCGAAAAAGCATTTCAGTCAGGAATTCCGGTTGACGGAAAAGTTGAAAAAGAAATCAAAGGCGGATTCGAAGTTAAAATCGGTTCGGCTCGTGCATTCTGTCCGTTCTCTCAGATGGGATACAAGCAGAAAGAAGAACCGTCTTTCTACATCGGCCGCGTGATGTCATTTAAGATTCAGGAATTTAAAAACGAAGGAAAGAACATCGTTCTCTCAAACCGTGCAATCGGCGAAATGGAATATGCAGAAAACCTCAAGGGTCTTGCTGCAAAATACAAAGAAGGCGATATTGTTAATGGTAAAGTAGTGGAACTTAAAGATAAAGGCGCTGTTGTTGATATCGGCGGAGTTCTCGCATTTTTGCCTATTTCTGAAATTACTCGCGGACACATCAAACAGGTTTCTGAAAAGCTTTCAGTTGATCAGGAAGTAAAAGCAAAAATCATCCGCACAGACTGGGAACGCGAAAGAGTTTCAATTTCTACAAAAGAACTCGAAGCAGATCCATGGGACACAGTAGCTGACCGTTACACAGAAGGCAAAAAAGTTGACGGCGTTATCGCACGCGTTGCAGACTTTGGTGTTTTCGTTAACCTCGAAGAAGCAATCGACGGCCTTGTTCACATTTCAGAACTCGATGTTGATGCAAACACAAACCTCAAGAAAAAGTTCAATGTCGGCGACAAGATGTCAGTAGTCGTAAAATCAGTTGATGCAAAAAACAAACGCATCGCACTCACAACTACAACTTCACTCGAGCAGGACAAGACAACTGCAAAATACATGTCATCACAGGACGACGACGGCGATACATACAATCCATTCGCCGCATTATTAAAGAAGTAATTTCAGATAATAATTAAACTTGCTCTCGACAAAAAAATACCCTGACCGACGGCTTCCGCGCTACGCTTGTGCAGATTGTCAGTCAGGGTATTTTTTTGTCTACGCAAGTTTACTCAATTTCTCAACTTACACTTTATTTGCCCCACGGGAATGTGTCGAGACACGAGTCAATCCATGGGTTCATGTGATGATGTGTGTTTGAAATCAATTCGATGTCTTTCGGGGTGAGGACTCTGCAGTTGAGAAGGCCTTTGTTCTGTGCGTCGATAAATGTCTGCACGGTAAGTGGAATTTCTTTCGCATTCGGATCAATCGTACCAGGAACAAAAATCCAGACTCCGTGAGAATCCACATAGCAGATATCATCAAGATGATGCCATCTTCCTTTTACACCATTAACTTCTTCTTCATTTACATACCACTTTGAAGAATACACTTTCTGTCCTTTAAAAACTCTATCGAGGTTATAGACAAGTACAGCCCGATCATCATTTTCAAAAAAAACTACATCAGGAAAAGACTTTGTAAATCCATTCGGTTCTTTATAGAAAATACAGTCACATGGCAGAACAAGTGATACAGGCTCTGTGTTGATTAAAATATCACCTTCAAGAATTAAAGAACTTTCTGCTGGTTTTGATTTTAAGGATGTATCACAACCATATGAGTTGCAAAGACAGTACTCACCTTCTGTGCTGTTTTCTCTTCGAAGCGTCATAAAAGTTTTGTTGCCTTCTTCATCATAAAAATAGCTGCTTGCCGTATTCCAATCGCCATAGTGATTTTTTTCAAAAGGTTTATCTAAAAATATTTTTCCGTCTTTTACATAAAATGTAGAATACGAACCTTCGTCTGTTCCAGGAAGCGAATCATGTCTGTATACATCAATTTCTTTCTTATCACCGTCTTTATAAAAAGCAAAACCGTAAACACTTTCGGCATAAAGACTGTTATCAAACCTTGTACATTCCACAAGTATCTTTTCAATCTCTTCATCAGTAAATGTATCTTCATAAGAAAGATATTCAGAAAACACCCAGCCAGTTGTTCCGGCTTTGTACGTTCCATTATTTTCAAATTTATCACATACGACTTTTTTCCACTTTGCAGTTTTGCCGTCAATTTTTTGCTCCGGTCCTTCCTGAATGACATATACAACTGTGTGTTTTGGAATTGTTACAATTTTTTTCGCGTCAGTTGAAGGCGCAGCCCTGAGATTTAAATTTTCTGAAGTGAAAAACTTGTCGATAACTTTTACTCTTGGATTTGCAAAACAAAACGAAGATAATAAAACCAAAAGAAAGCTAAAACATTTTTTCATAACAAACTCCACAAATACAAATCATATGAC
>JAGHSB010000149.1 GCA_018066075.1 Candidatus Treponema scatequi | reverse complement strand
AATGAACTTTTGTACAATGCAGTTTGTAAGGCTGCAAAAAAAGATGATGAAGTTTTGAACTTTGGTGTTTTTGAGGATGGCGAAAATTATTCTTACGTGGAAATCTCTCTTGTAATCGGCATGCTTTTGAATCGCAAAATTGTGGATTTTGTGGTGACTGGATGTTCTTCTGGTCAGGGAATGATGCTTGCCTGTAATAATATGCCTGGAGTAATTTGCGGTTATGCACCGACACCTCAGGATGCATTTTTGTTTGCCCGCATAAATGATGGAAATGCAGTTTCACTTCCGCTTGGCTTGAACTTTGGCTGGTGTGGTGAACTAAATTTGCAGAATACACTTAATGCTCTTTTTGACGGAGATTTTGGTTCTGGTTATCCTGAAAAAGATGCGGAACGAAAACGATATGATACAAAGTTATTAAAAGAGATTAAAAATCTTTCGAATGTAAGTTTTGATGAACTGCTTGGGAAACTTGATAAGAAGATGGTTGAGAAAGCGGAGAAAATAATTACAAGGGAAAAAAAGGAGTTTGAATAGATTTATGGGACCAGATGCAAATAAAGCCATGCCTAATCCGAATATTCCCGGAATTCGCTATATAAAGAATACGGTGAAGAATCCTAATATTATTGTTGGTGATTACACATATTATTTTGATGCTACAGGAAATGATAATTTTGAAGATCATGTAACTAATTTTTATTCTCTCAGCAAAGATAAACTTATAATCGGAAAGTTTTGTGATATAGCTACTGGAATTGAGTTTGTTATGAATGCTGCCAATCATAGAATGAATTGTGTTACAACTTATCCGTTTTATATTATGGGAAGCGGATGGGGCAGTGCCATTGCTCCGCATGAAAGTGAACTTCCAAATAAAGGCGATACTGTAATCGGTAATGATGTTTGGATCGGGCAGAATGTAACTATTATGCCTGGAGTTCATATTGGAAATGGTGCAATTATCGGTGCCAATGCCGTGGTAGCAAGTGATGTTCCACCATATTCAATTGCAGTAGGAAATCCTGCACGAGTAATCAAAAAGAGATTTGATGATGAGATGATAAATCTTTTGGAAGAGTTCAAATTGTGGGATAAAGAAATTGATGAGATAAATGATTTAATTCCATTGCTAAGCAATTCTGATTTAGAATATGTAAAACAGATAATCAGAGAACGTTTGAAGTGAGGCTGATTTTTTACTGCAAAGAATAAATCAATTCTTAAAATTTATCTTTGCAGTTTAAACAATTCTTCTGTAGCGATTCGACATTTTGCAGCAACGTCTTCTCCGTTTTTCGGAAAGCAGTAATACAAAGTGTTCATGTCGCCAATACAGATCATGTCGCCGATTTCATACCAGTTGTAATCTGAATAAAGGCTGTAGCTTGCTTTAGGTTTTTGACTGTAATCAAGCTGGCCGTTACAACCTGTGAGGTGGAATCCTGCGGTTGTGTGGCTCAAGTGTCCTTCACCAACTTTATATATTGCTTTTGTATTTACGAGCATATAAATATCAACATCAATTTCAATTTTATAAGTTCCATGTATGATTTCATTTCTTACGCATTCACGCTGCCATTTATACCAGTCTGGAATGTGATCGAAAGGTTTTTTTGGTTCGAGAAATCCGTTTTCTGTAAGTGTCCATGAAGTTTTGCATGAGGCGCATGTTAAAGAAATTCCCTTTCCTTCAGTTTTTCCTTCTGCATTGCAGACAGGACACTTGTATAAAACGCGGTTTAAGTAATCTGCTCTGAAAGGTTCCGTGATTTTGATGTTGTTCTGCTGCTGTTCTCTAAAGTTGTCAAAAGAAAATTCTTTTCTTAAAATTTCATTCAGTTCAGAAAAAGTTTTCTGCTCGATGTCCTTTGGTGAAAGAAGATATTTTACTTCTGCGCTGACTTTGACATTTCGTGTCTGTAAGTTGTTGTAAAGCGGCTGAAAGTGGAATGCGTTCTGCGTTTTTATCATGATTACTGGAACATTTAATAATTTTAGAAATTTTCCGAGTGACTCAGGAAGCGGAGTTGCAGTTCCGTCAAAACTATAACTTGCTTCAGGAAACATTAACACTGACGTACGAAGTTTCGTCAGCGCATATTTAATGTGCTTTACCAAAACGAAATCAGAAACAAATTTATTTGTCGGAATGCATCCGATGTGGCGCATGAGCCAGTTTTTTCCTACAAATCCGTCTGAAGTACACACGACATTTAACGGACGCGGATAGAAAATTGATTCTGCTGCTTCAAGATCCAGAAAACACGAATGATTCATAAGAATGAGACAAGGTTCATGTCGCCCAAGTTTTTCCATTCCTGTTTTTGTATATGTAAACTGCGTTTTTTTCAAATCAGGTCCGGCAACAATCTTCATGACTGTTCGCCAGAACAGAGAAGGTCTGAGTGGCCAGTGCTTTTTCTCTTTCGGTAATTTAATTACCTCATCATAAGATTTGTTCTCAACTTTGATTTTCATACTTAAAGTATTGCAGCGGGATGTCTGTTTTGTCAAATACTTTTTATGTTAAGAAAGGAAAGAAGGAATTTTTAATAGCATTTAAGACTTTTTAAGAGCAAAAAAAACGGGAGCCCATATTTAAATACGGGTTCCCGTTTTTTTTCAGTTAATGGAACTGTAATTATACTTTTCCAATGAAGTACTTTTTCTTACCTCTTCTGAAGATAAGAACTTTTCCTTCAAGAGCCATGGCTTTTGTGATTACCATGTTTTCGTCTGTTACAACGTCACCGTTCAAGCTTACTGCTTTTCCTGTGATAAACTCGCGGGCTTCGCGTTTGCTTGATGCGATTTTGTTGTTTACGAGAACGTCGATTAACGCAAGTTCTTCTTTGTATTCGAATGATGGAACTCCACCGAGTCCTGCCATGATGTCGTTTACTGAAAGTCCTTTGAAGTCTCCTGCAAAGAGTTTCTGGCTTACCATTACTGCGTTGTCAGCTTCGTCTTTTCCGTGGATGTCTTTTACAACTTCCCATGCGAGAGTCTTCTGAGCGATGCGAGTTTCAGGATGTTCTGTCTGTTCTGCGTAAATCTTTTCGATTTCTTCTTTTGAAAGGAATGTGAATACTTTGAGGTATTCGAGTACCTTTGAGTCATCTGAGTTGATGAGATGCTGGTAAATTGCATATGGAGAAGTTTTTGCTTTATCAAGCCACAAAGCGTTTCCTTCTGATTTACCAAACTTCTTTCCTGTCTGGTCGAGAATCAAAGGCATTGTGAAAGCATATGCTGTCTTGTCGAGAACTTTGCGGATCAAATCAACGCCAGTTGTGATGTTTCCCCACTGGTCGCTTCCGGCTACCTGCATGATACAGTTTTTAGTTTCAAAGAGGTGCAAGAAGTCATATCCCTGCAAAAGCATGTATGCAAATTCTGCAAATGTGATTCCTGTTTCGAGACGGCGGCGGATGATGTCTTTGTCGAGCATGTAGTTGACGTTGATGTACTTACCGATATCGCGCAAGAAGTTTAAGAATGTGTAATCTTTCATCCAGTCGTAGTTGTCTACGAGTTCTGCCTGTGGAACAAGAGCTTTGATCTGGTTACGGATTCCATTGATGTTATTGTTTACTGTTTCTTCTGAAATGATTTCGCGTTCTGCTGTAGGACGTGGGTCACCGATACGGCCTGTAGCACCACCGCAAAGAAGAACAGGATGGTGTCCTGCGTTTGCAAGGCGTTTTGCCATACACAAAGAAGAGTAGTGTCCGAGATGGAGTGAATCTGCAGTCGGGTCTGTTCCCCAGTAGAATGCAAAAGAAGGTCCATCAAGTGTTTTCTGTAAATCAGCTTCTTCTCCGGCAACGTCTTTGATAAGTCCGCGCCATTTCAAGTCTTCAAATAATGTCATACTATTTTCCTTTATTTTTATTTACTGTATTATTTTTCTGCTGTCTGTAGCAGACAATTGCAAGTGTAATTCCAAACGCTATCATTAAGAAACACAGAATCTGTCCTGTAGAGATGTTGAAAAGCGAAACATCTCTGTCGAGTGCTCCGTTTACATCTCCAAGTTTAAATCCCATGTCTTCGTCAGGCATTCTGAAGTATTCGATTACAAAACGAACGACACCGTAACCGATGCTGTACATTGCGCTTAAGAAGCCATCGAAAGGTTTTTTCTTTCTGAGGCACCAGAGAAGAACGAATAGGAAAAGTCCTTCAAAGAACGCTTCGTACAACTGACTTGGATGACGAGGTAAATTAACAAGACCGCTTGATGGTAAAGTCATTCCAATCTGCGAAGCAAAATCTTTTACCCAGTCAAAAGTTACGCTGTATTTTTTAGCATCAGGGAAAACCATTCCCCAAGGCATTGTTGTAAGTCTTCCGTAAAGTTCTCCGTTCAAAAAGTTTCCGAGTCTTCCGAATGTGTAGCCGCATGGAATTGCAACAGCCATTACATCCATCCACTTCATCAAAGGCTTTTTGTTTTTTTTGCACCAGATAATCATTCCGAGAAGTCCGCCAATGAAACCGCCGTGGTACGACATTCCAGCCAAACCTGTAAAATGCATTTCCTCATCAAACGGCCAGAAGATCAACCAAGGCGCCCTCCAGTATTTTCCACTTGGAGTATAGACAAGGCATGCAAAAATTCTTGCACCGATGATTAAAACTATAAAGCCTGTTGCGATGAAACTTAAAATGTCATCTTCTGAAGCTTTATATCCCTGAGAATCAAGAAGACCTTCTTTTCTCTGCGCATTAAGAATCATATATGCAAATACAAATGCAAATACATACATGAGCCCGTACCATCTTACAAATTGTAAAAATGGAACTGAAGGAAAAATTTCCGGATGAATCCAGGAAGGATAATTAATGTATAAAAGTGAGTTCATAATTTAAAACCTTGCTGAGCTGCTTTGACAAGTTTAGATTTAAGAAGTGTATTTTCTTTTCTAACCTGCTGCAGTTCATATTGCTGAGTCTTTATTGTTTCGATTAATTCGCCTGTTGTTAAAGCACCGCTTCCGATAAGATCGTGAAGTCCTGACATCTTTAATTCGAAGTCTTCCTGTGCTTCTTCGTTTGCCTGTTCGAAAGAGAATCCTGCAGCATCGTAAGAAAGATTTAAATCTTCTCCAAACTGAACTGTATCTGATGCAAGAATCTTTTCTGCAATTCTGAAAATTGCCTGTGACAAAACGCAGTTTGGTTTGTAAACGACGATTGGAAGTCTGCTTGCGAGAGCTTTGTCTTCGAGAGAATCTCGGTACATAATTCCGAGATGTTCAATGTCGAGACCAAGATACTGGTTGCATGAACTTCTGATTCTAAGTGCGCGGTCTGCGTCCTTCGGGTCATCGATCATGTTCATGATGAGGCGAGGGCGGAATGTATGTAAAAGGTTTTCAAATTTATCTGCACGAGGTCCGTCGACTTTTCTGAGTTCGTCTACAAGTCGTGGAACGTAAAGGCGCTGCAAAAGGGTCGGGTCTTCTTTAAATTTTGCGAGAAGTTTACCGCCTGGTGTTGATGGTCGGAAAGTGGAATTTAAAAGACGGAACACTGCGTTCTTTAAGAAGAGGTATCCGTTTAATGTCGCAGTAACGGCAGGAGCTGTAACTACGATACCCTGAGGACTCAATAAGAAAAGGTCGAGGATAATCTGATGAGTTCCGGCACCGAGGTCAATTACTAAAAAGTCTGCATCAATTTTTTTGAAAGCCTTGATCAGTTTGTTTTTCTGAACTGCCTTCAAGTTTGAAAGTCCCGGGATTTCCGAATCGCCTGCAATGAAGCTCACATTTTCGTAGTCAGACTGAATGATGATGTCTTCAAATTCTCCCTTGCCCGTAAGCCAGGTTCCAAGTCCTGACTTTGGCGCCTGCTGGCCCAAAACGAGATGGAGGTTAGAAGCGCCGAGGTCCAGGTCGGCCAAAACAACTTTTTTACCACTCTGTCCGAGTGCAATTGCGAGATTTGCAGACAAAAGGCTCTTTCCAACACCGCCTTTTCCGCTCGCTACTGGAATAATTTGCATGGGCAGAATTATAGCATAAATAGAAGAAAGAATAAAGTGAATGGAACCTCTGCGCGCGGGTGCCAGAAGCGATGTCTGGTGGAATTTACGCGTGCTGGTTTGGGATGTCTGGTTGTTTTGGGTTGAAAATGGGTCAAAAAGGGAATAAAATGGAAGAATGAGTTTACGTAATTTAAAAAGAACTATTCTTTCTTTAGTTTTTGGCTTTTTCATGTTTTCATGCTCGGCTCAGCAGCCGAAAGTATCTGGCGATGCCCAGTACCTGAAAAACTTTCTTACAGTTTACAATTACCTTCAGCAGTACTATGTTGAAGATGTTGATGAAAAAACACTTTACGAAGGTGCCCTTCGCGGTATGATGGATTCTTTGCAGGATCCATATACTGTTTACCTCGACGTACAGGATATGCGCGGTCTTACTGATACGACAAGCGGTAACTTTTACGGTGTTGGTCTTTCAATTTCCAAAATGAACAAATCTACTCCGGACAAACCGGCTTATGTTGACGTTGTTTCTCCAATCGAAGATACACCGGGCTTCAAGGCTGGAATCCAGGCCGGAGACAAAATCATAGAAATCGACGGAAATCCTACTCCTGAAATGAGCATGGAAGACGTTCTTTCTCGCCTTCGCGGTCCGAAAGGAACTCCAGTTGAAGTAACAATTCTTCGCGGTAAGACAGTAACATTCAAGAGAACTTTGATTCGAGACTTGATTCAGGTTCCTGTTGTTAACTCGGCAATGATCGGTGACATTGGTTACATCAAGTTGATTCAGTTTACACCTGATACAGCGCCTGACATGGAAAAGGCAATCAAGTCTTTTGAAGAAAAAGGCGGATACAAAGGTCTCGTAATTGACCTTCGCGGAAACCCGGGCGGACTTTTGGACAGTGCAGTTGCATGTGCAGACAAGTTCATCGATTCTGGTGTAGTTGTTTCGACAAAGAGCCGTATTCCTTCAGAGAACAAGGCATTCTCTGCATCAAAGAATAATACAATCGTTAAAAAAGGAATCCCTATTGTTGTACTCATCAACAAAGGATCTGCAAGTGCTTCAGAAATTCTTTCTGGTGCATTGAAAGATTATCACATTGCATATCTCGTCGGTGAAAGAACATACGGAAAAGGATCTGTTCAGCAGGTTGTTCCTTTGAGAGAACCAGATAAAACTCTTGATGGAATTAAACTTACAGTTGCACGCTATTATTCTCCAAGTGACTGTAATATCGATAAAATCGGCATTCCGCCGGACAGAGAAGTTAAGTTTACTGAATATACTGATGAACAGACAAAAGCTTTCATTCAGATGACAGATGATGAAGTAATTACAAAATATGTAGAAGCTCATCAGAATATGTCAGAAGATGACATTGCAAAATATGCTGCAGTATTGCAAAAGCAGTATAATCTTGACCTTAAACTTTTGAGAAGACTTATCAGACTCGAAGTTAACAAAACTAAAAAGCCTCTCGTTTACGATCTTGATTATGACGTTCAGTTAAATGAAGCAATTAAAATCATCAAAGAAGAAAAATTCTCTTCACTCGTTCGTTCTACTTTAACTCTCAAAGAACTTCAGGAAAAAGCAGAACTTGAACAGAAAGAAAAGGAAAAAGAAGAAGCAGAAAAACCTGCTGAAAAATAATTGATATGCGCCAGTTTGTAATAGACACAGAACCAGATTCGAAAGGACTTTTTTATATCTCCGGAAAAGATTACAGATATATAAAACAGGTTCTGCGTCTTACGACCGGCGACATGATTAAAGTCAGTGCAAAGGGAACTTCGTATAACACGACTCTCTGCGCAATTGATGAAAGTAAAAAACAGATTACACTTCAGATTTGTGACGCAGCGGACGACGAAATTCCACTTGCAAAATTAAATCCTGACAGACCTGAGTTTTATCTTTTGCAGATAATTGCAAAACCGCAGAAAATGGAACTTATAATTCGCCAGGCAGTTGAATGCGGGGTAAGCGTTGTTGTTCCTGTTATCGGCGAGTACACTCAGAAGGGAACTGAAAAAAGTCTTTCGCAAAAGTCCGGGGCAAATGAAAGAATTGCGCGCATCATTCGTGAAGCACGCCAGCAGAGCGGATCTCCGATTGATACAAAAGTTTTAGAACCGTTGATTTTGTCAGATGCTTTGAAAATCTTTTCTGAAAAACAGGAACAGATGAAGGCAGAAAATAAATCAAGTGTGTGCGTTTCGTTATATGAAAGAAATGAAGAATCTGTTACAATGCATGAAGCGGTAAGTGCTGCAAATAAAAAGAAAATCGGATTTGCTGCAGTCGCAGTGGGATGCGAAGGCGGAATAAGTCCGGATGAAATAAAGACATTGAAAGAAGCTGGTTTTAAGACGGTTCATTTTGATGCAAATATTTTAAGATGTGAAACTGCGAGCCTTTATGGAATGGCAAGCTTACAGACAACAGTTATGGAGGGTAATAAATGGCTGTCGAAAGAATAAACGTATTGGGTGTACCTGTTGATATTTGTAATGCAGAAGATTTTGAAAATCAGATTCTTGAACTTTTAGCACGTCCTGGTGCAAAGCAAATTGTATTTCTCTCTGTATGGGGACTTTTGAAAGCTCGCGGAAAAAACAACTTTGCAGAATGTGTTCAGAATGCAGACCTCGTTTTACCAATTTCAAAAAGCATCATCAAGGGAGCAGCCTTCCTTCAGAAAAACGTTCCTGAAAGATATAATCCGTTTACAACAACAATCAGACTCCTTTCCATATTGGACAGTCATTACAAAAGCCTTTACATGCTCGGATCAAGAAATAAAATCTTGCAGAAAGCGTCAAGCAATGTAAGAAGAACCTTTCCTAACTTAAATCTCGTCGGCCGCTATGCAGGCTATTACCCTCGTGCCGCAGAAGATAAAATCATCCAGGCAATCTACAAGGCATCTCCATCTCTTGTTTTAATCACTGACGGAATCAAAGATAAAGAAGCATGGTCTTACAACAGAAGAAACAGATTTTCAAACAGCATCTTCTTGTATTACAAAGATGCATTTGGAATTTTCTCAGAACACATCAAGCGCGTAAGCGAAAAGACCTTTGATAAAGGACACGAAATCTGGAGTGAAATTTTTAGAAATCCGTTTAAAGTTTTCTTGATTTTTCCTTACATCTATTATAAAATTTTACTTGTCTGGTACCGCTTCAACAAAAAGTAATTAAAACTTGCTGTTGAATGGTTAGTAAAAAAGTTAAAATGTCTTGTTCTCAAATTAAAATGGAAAATCCTGAATACGAGATTATTCACAGATATTCAGAATTTTCAGAAACACTAAAAACGATTGCTGTTTACAATATTCTTCGTGATCAGATTGACGAAGATGAAAAAGTGGAAGAGCTGAAATCAGTTTCTCAGAAAAACAAACTCTCATCTGAAAAAGAAAGCCTGATTGACCGCGAAATCGAAAATTGCAGGTCTTTTGACAAGCTTCTGGGTCAGAGTGAAAGAGTCAGAAAGCTAAAGCGTGAAATCTATTGCGTAAAAGACTCAAACTGTAAAGTCTTAATCTGTGGTGAAAGCGGAACTGGAAAATCACTCATTGCTCACATTCTTCATGAAACAGGCCTTTATAAAGACAAGCATCTCGTAAGCGTTAATGTCGGTGCTTTACAGAAAGACCTCATCGAATCAACTCTCTTTGGGTCAGTTAAAGGCGCATTTACTGATGCAGTAGACAGAAAAGGCCTGATGTCCCTTGCCGACGGCGGAACTTTATTTCTCGATGAAATTGCAGAACTTCCAGTTTCGTGTCAGCCAAAACTTCTTCGTGCGATAGAAGAGGGCGTCTACAGAAAAGTCGGAAGCGATAAAGAAGAAAAAGTGAGCTGTCGTTTTATCTTTGCAACAAATCAGAATCTGAAAGATCTCGTAAGAAAAAAATTGTTCAGGGAAGATTTATATTACAGAATTGTAGAGTTCTGCATTAATGTTCCGACATTGAATGAGCGCAAAGACGACATTCTTCTTCTTGCAGAACATTTTCTCAGTGAGGCAAATTCCAAATCAACTCTCGAGAAAAAATATTTTTCAAACGAAGCAAAAGAAAAACTCCTCGAATACAGCTGGCCCGGAAATATCCGTGAACTAAAGGCAGCCGTAAATGTTTCGACGATTTATTCTCAGAACAGAAAAATAATGCCCGAGGATATCCAGTTTATTTAGATTTAAGTCCGCTCATCTTAGAGAAAATCTTTTCGAGATACTGCGCTTCGCCTTCTGAAAGACCTGCACGCGAAAGAATGTCTGTCCAGAATCTTTCCTGGTCATCTCTTCCCGTAATTTTGAAAAATCCGATTTTCTGAAGGTCATCTGTAAGCGATGTTACAGTCTTATCAAGCCTGCCAAGATCTATCGGAGTAAATCCTGAGCCGTCATGTCCCTTTAAAGTTTTTTCATTCTGTCTGAAAAAGTGGTAGCACAAAATCTGGACAGCGTGCGAAAGATTTAACGATGCAAATCCTTCGCTTGATGGAATGGTAACCGCACTTGTACATTCGTTCAATTCTTCATCAGTCAGACCAGTACGCTCGTTTCCAAAAACAATCGCAACCTTAGCACCGCTCGACGAAATTCCATCAGCTTTAACTGCAGCTTCTTCAGGAAAATAATATTTGTCGCGTCGTCGTTTTCCCTTTCGTCTTGTAGTTCCAAAAGAAATGGCGCAATCTTTTGTTGCTTCGGTAATATTGTCGAAAAATTCGCAATTTTCCCATAAATTTGCAGCATGAATTGCTAAAATTCGTACTCTTTCGTCATCAAAATCTTCTTTTTTGCCGATAATTCTTAAGTGTGATACAGAATTATTTGCCATTGCACGGCAGGCAGCCCCTACATTTCGGCTTTCTTCCGGGCGGTCTAATATGATATAAACATTGTCCAAATTCATAGGTTAAATATAGCGAATTTCGGGATTTTATGGAATTCTAAGAAATCTCTAAATTCTCTTAAAATATTTGACAATTTACAGATATTCGGATAAACTTTGTCTATATAACTATAAAAAGTAAGCCTTGCTAGAGGGAGAAGTATGACTAATAATAATAATCTCGTTCCTGGTTTTAACGACGAAAAAGACGACAGCCTTAAGATTTCACTTGATAAAATCGAAGATGTTCCTAACTGTCTGAGCATTGTATTAAATGGCTACGTTGATACATACAATTCAAGTTTCTTTCAGAAGAGAATTGCAAAAGTTGTCGAAGCAGGCTATGTAAACCTCGTATTTAACTGCGCTGCCTTGAACTACGTATCTTCAACAGGTATCGGTTCATTTACAGCATTCCTTAAAATGGTTAAACCAAAGGGTGGAGACATCGTTCTTTTAGAGATCCAGCCTAAAGTATATGAAGTATTCCAGCTCTTGGGATTCTCTCAGTTCTTCAATATCAAGAACTCTACAGAAGAAGCAATCACATACCTTAAGAGTGGCGCACCTGCAGTAAGCAGTGTATTCCCTAAGGTATTTGCGTGCCCTGTTTGCTCAAAACGCCTCAAGGCATCAAGAGCAGGCCGTTTCCGCTGTTCAGAATGCAAGTCAATCCTTGCAATCGACGCACAGGGTCAGGTATTCCTCGGTTAGTCAAACCGATGGTCAGAAAGCCTTTTCAGCAAGTCTGAAAGGGCTTTTTTTATGTTCTGGTGGAATTTGCCCGCCCGCCACCTGTCAATAAAACTGCTATACCTAAAGCAACCTGTGGATAACTTGTGTGTTTAATGTGAAAAACTGTGTTTATCCTGTGGAAAACTCCCAAATTTCGTATAAAATTCGTAAAAATTCCATCAAAAAAAGAAAGATAATTAGAGATTTTCTTGTAATTCCTTATATTATAAGGAATTAGCATAATATCTCCAATCGCCCGATAAATTGTTATAATACATAGAAATA
>JAGHSB010000191.1 GCA_018066075.1 Candidatus Treponema scatequi | reverse complement strand
ATATCATAGAGATACCATTACTACAGAATGCTGGCATTTTTCAGAAAATATATTCTTTAATTTCTTAGATAATAAAAAAGATCTATTCAAGAATCCTGATACCGCAAATAATATGACACTACACAATATCTGCCGACAAATTAGATTTAAAAAAGAAGAACGATATGACCCAAGCAAAAATGTTATCTATGAAAAAGAAGCAGATGGTTACGAAAAATGGAGAGAATACGATAAGAATGGAAACGAAATTCATACCATCGATTCTGATGGAGAAGAATACTGGTATGAATATGATGATGAAGGAAATGTAATTTATTCAAAAGATGCTGACGGTTACGAAGAATTTTATAATTAATTAAAATTAAAACCACGAGATTTACAAACTCTGTCTATAAATCTCGTACAATAAAACACCAGTTGCAACTGACACATTCAAGCTGTCAATTTTTCCGCAGGTTGGAATCGAAACAATCGAATCACACTGTTCTTTCAAAAGACGGCTGATTCCTGTTCCTTCGCTTCCCATAACGAGAACAGTTTTTTCAGAAAATTTTCTTTCCTGCACTGAAGTTCCACCTGCATCTGCTCCGTAAACCCAGAAGCCTGCATCTTTTAATTTTTCAACTGTGCGTACAAGATTCGTAACTACGCTGCAGTTTACCCACGCAGCAGCTCCTGCACTTGATCTCTGAATTACATCGTTGTCATTTATTTTATTACTGCTGTGACGCTCAGGCATTATGACAAGGCTTGCACCAAACTGATCTGCGCTACGGATGATTGCTCCGACATTGTGAGGATCAGTTACTGAATCAAGAACAACAACTGTGCAGCGGCCTTCTGCTTTTGAACCGACATCTTTTAACCAGTTATCAAAATCGACGATATTATTTGATTTGACTTCGGCGCCTGTTATTTTAATCACGATTCCTCTGTGATCACGTTCTGCGTTTCCGAGATTTTTTGTCATGTCATCAAGAGTTTTGTCATCAGTCTGCGTCGCAGCAATCGAAGCTTTTTTTGCCTGCTCAAGAATCTTTTTAATGCGTGGTCCTGGTTTAGAATAAAAAATCTGCATTGAAACTGCAGCATCTTTATTTATTCCCGCATTACGAACTCTTTCTTCAACCGCGTGAAAACCAGTTAAAATAATCTCTGCCATAAAAATCCTCACAAAAAAAATAGCCGCGGACATTTTCTCCCCGCGGCTTGTCGAGTGATTTAAATCACTTCAAGCGACCTAGCGGCCGCAGCACTTCTTATATTTTTTTCCAGATCCGCAAGGGCATGGATCGTTTCTTCCAACTTTTGCACCTTCGCGAACAACTGTTGTTGTTTTAAGAGCACCTGCAGAATAGAACCATTCACCGTTTACTTTCTTGAAGTATCCTGTTTCGTGGTGAACGTCACGAATCTGTTTTCTTGTATATGTTGCTTCAAATTCTACAACGCCTTCGTCATCGTTTTCTCCACCTTTTTCTGTGTGAAGAATTTTAAGTCCGTGCCATGTAGAAGTTTTACTCCAGTCTTCTGTTGCCTGACGGTCGATTTCTGCAACTTCTTCCGATTTTTCACATGAGTTGATGATGAAATCGATTTCCTGTTTTTCATAAGCACTGTAACGAGCACGCATCAAAGCTTCTGCTGTTTTTGCTTTTTCTTTTCCTTTGATGATTGGTTCACAACATTCGTCGTAAGCAATGCCAGAACCGCAAGGACATAATTTTTTTTCTGCCATAATTTTTTTTCCTTTTCTATTTTTGGCTAAGTGGAATTTTCCAGACCGCCATTTTATTTATTTAAAATTCCATCGACTGCCATATTCAATGTATCACGAATATCGTCGATATTTTTCTCATCAAGAACTGACAGTCTGAAAATCGCAGACTGAACAAGTCCATAAAACATTTCATTTGCAGTTTTTACTGAAACCTGTTTAAACTCTCCGCCTTTTATTCCGCGAATGATAACTGTATTCAAAAGATGCTGAAGTCTTACAAGTCTTCTTCTTACACGAAGAGCTGGATCTCCGCCAGTCTTCTGTAATGCGAGAAGATATGAAAGCAGAATGCTGAAAAGTTTTTTATTTTCTTCACACGCATCAACAACTACAGAAAGCATCTTTCTTAACTTTTCTTCATTTGAAAGTTTTTTATCTTCAATTGTTGAAACAAGTTCTACTTCAATGCCGGCTGTTAACTGTTTGATACTCCATACAAAGATTTCGCGCTTATTTTTAAAATAGATATAAAGTGTTGTTCTTGTAATTCCGCAGCGGTCAGCAATTTTCTGAAATGTAACGTCTTCGTATCCTTCTTCTACGAATACTTCAAGAGCGCGTTCGAGAATTTCATGTTTTCTTTTATCATGTTCAACTACAATAGCCATCTCTTTCCTCTCTATCGTTTAGTTGTTTTTCTATCATCAGGTTTCTTTGACGAGTTCTGATGTTTTGTTCCGAGTTTGTCGGAATACATGTAAAATTTTGTTTCAAGGTTTCCGGCTTTCAAATCTTTTAGCATAACTGCATGCTTTCCGATTGATTCCTGAAATTTTTCGTGAGATGTGATTACTCCCATTTCCCAGGCTGGAAAATTTTTGAAAAGACATCCCATTTTTTTATAAAGTTTTTCTGCTTCTTCTGCGTCTCCGATTCGTTCACCGTACGGAGGATTACACAAAATCAAACCGCTTTCGTAAGGAGCTTCGAGTTCTGCAAAATCAGCCTGAACAAAATCAGGACGCTCAATTCTTACATCGCTTCCGATTTCCTGCAAAGCACGGCCTGCTGCAACACAAGCATGTTCAGCATTAAGTTTTGCTCTTTCGACTGCAGCACTGTCGATATCACTTCCGGTAATACGACATTCCACATCTGTACGAATATTTTCTGCTTCTTTCCTTCTGATTTTTGTTGCACGCTCTTTGTTGTAGATGCAGAGATTTTCAAGAGCAAAGCGACGACCAAAGCCTGGAGCAATGTTGTGTGCATACAAAGCAGCTTCGATTGCGATAGTTCCACTTCCGCAGAAAGGATCATGAAGCGGAATCTTTCTTCTCCACATCATCATCTGAAGCATTGCACTTGCAGTTGTCTCACGAAGCGGAGCAATTCCACCGTCTGTACGATAACCGCGTTTATGAAGAGGAAGTCCTGAAAGATCGAGCAGAACTAAAACTTCGTTGTTGTCGATGTAAATGCGGACATCACTTTCGTCGCCAGATTCAGGAAGAGTTGTCATGTGCCACTTGTCGCCAAGTTTTTTGTAAATCGCTTTCTGAACCATTCCCTGAATCGAATGTTCTGAATTTAATTTTGATTTGTAAGTTCTGACTTTATCAACAGTGACCTTAACATCTTTTTTATAAAAGTCCTGCCACTGAATGTTATAAACTCCGTCAAAAAGAGCATCAAAATTGTCAGCCTGATATTTTGCAAGTAAAAGGTAAACGCGGTCAGAAGTTCTCAAACACAAATTAGCTCTGTACAATGCGTCATCATCACCCAAAAAACTAACGCGTCCGGGCGCATTTCCACAAAGCTTGTAACCTAAATATTTGATCTCGTTACCAAGGATTTTTTCGGCTCCGATTGCACAGAGCGCTACAAGAGTATTCATCGAGTGAATTTAACATTTTTACAGATTTTGTTCAATTGTAAGAATGCCCGCAAATCATCAGAACTACGGGCTTTTTAAGGTTTTCAAGTGGAATTTAATAATGCCGCTTACACATCAGTAAAACTGAATCTTGTCAGTTTTCCGGTCTTTTTGAGATTTTCATTGAGACCAAAGAGATCAACTTCGTTTGAGGCAAAAACATGAAGTACGAGCTCCTGAACTCCTTCTTTTACATTCTCATGGATACTTAAATCCTGAAGAATAAGACCTTTTTCTCTTATTAAATCTTTGACTTTTTCAAAATCAATTTTGCCTTCATCATAAGTCAAAGTTAATACCCGCATCTTATCAATCGGAAAATACTTCGCTTCAAACTTCTGAAAAAATGGAAGAGAAACAACAATTAAAATGAAAACTAAAATTGACTGAAGATAAAGTCCATAACCGATTGAAAGTCCTATTGCTGACATAGCCCAGATTAATGCAGCTGTTGTAACACCTTTGACATTCAAACCGCGGTGCATGATTGCACCACCACCTACGAAACCGATTCCAGTTACAACAGAAGCAGCAATTCGGCCAGGATCACCTTTTCCGCCAGGAGTGTAAAGAGCAGCATATTCAGAAAGGACTCCGAGAAGTGTTGATGAAATACAGATAAGAAGAAGAGTTCGAATTCCAATTACCTGCTGATGATTCTTTCGCTGAACTCCGATGATGACACTGACAATAAAGCTTATAATTATTTTTGTTATAACAGCATAAATCTGCTCTAAATCTGCATATCCCGACAGAACTTCAAGAATCTGTTCCACTTACAACCCTCTCAAAAAAATAATTTTCTATTTGAAAAATGCAAAACTTGAAGGAGATTTTGTTCCGACTTTAACCCATGAAGTACACTGTTTTGCATTCAATTTGTGTTTCAAGCCGTCAACTTCGTCCATGTAGCTGCAGAGCCATGAAGCAAAAGATCTGTCGCTTTTGCAAAGTTCCACCTGAGCATCACCTTTTACAAGAATAACGCTCACATAGTCACGACCGCCAAACATAGCCGCAATGTTCTCAGCAAATGCTGCAAATGCGTTGAGGGCAGCCGAAATGAAAGGGCCTGCAACTGCAGAAGATGTATTTCTCATTGCCGGGTTTTTAACGACGTCAGCTTCTGTTGGAATTGTCTTAACTGCGAAAACGAGCTTTGCAGGCTTTGTGTTTTCATCGTTTACATATTCGTACTGGAAGCGTTTTTCGAAGCGGGAAAGAATCTCGAGAGTGAGGTACTGGTAGCTCAAAATCATCTCATCGACAACCTGAGAACAGTTTTCAAGGGACATTCCTTCAAACTTCTGGGCAAAATATGCTTCGTCAAAAATGAGGACTGCCTCATCAAGACGCTTAAAATAGTTTTCACATTCGAGAACGAGAGTTCTTGCCGAAACTGGCGATGTTTTATTCCAAAGGGCAGTTACGGTTTCTCCGTCTGCAGCCTGCTTAGTCTGTGATTTATCAGAAACTGTTGCTACAACGTTTCTTCCTGTCATCAATGCGCCGTCAGCAAGGTCGATTCCATCTGGGATTTCTTTGCCGGCAATTAAAATTGTTTTTTCCATTCTTATATTATAACACATGTTTGCATTGTTATACAAACATATGATATAATTAGCTTTATGAGGAAAATTTGGATTAAATACTTAATTGGTATTGCACTTGGCCTTGCTTCGGCCTTAATTTTGCCTTTAGACTCCATTCACGGAGCTTCAATTCTTGCATTTATTACAGAAATCGTCATCAGAATCGGAAGATTTACGCTTCTCCCGCTTCTTTTCTTCTCTGTAATCATGGCAGTATATCGCTTAAATGATGCAAAACTCGTCGGAAAGACTACTTTATGGACTGTTTCCGTTATAGTTGCTTCTTCGCTTCTGCTTTCAATTCTCGGATTCATAGCAATCTCAATCGTTAAGCTTCCTCGAATTCCTATCATCACGGAAAAAGTAACTCAGTCACCGGCAATCGACCTTCAGAACTTAATCCGTCAGATGATTCCATTCTCAAGTTTTGAATCATTGATCCAGGGTTCATTCCTTTTGCCTTGCTTTATTTTCTCTTTGATAATTGGTTTTGCATGTACAATGGAACATTCAAACCTCAAGCCAATTCTTTCATTGACTGATGCGCTCTCAGAACTTTTCTTCAATGTAGCATACGTTATAACAGATTTGCTTTCTGTAGGAATCATCGTAATCATGTGCAACTGGACAGTTCAGTTCTGGGCAGTAATCAAAAGCGGCGTATTTACTCCGCTCATCATCATGCTCACAGTTTTGTTCTTGCTCGTTGCCGGAGTGATTTATCCTGCAATCATCAAGAGTACATGCCGCGGTGGAAGACCTTACAAAGTGTTGAGCTCTTGTGTAGTTCCATTTATCACAGCATTCTTCTCTGGAGACACAAACTTAACTCTTCCTATCAACATGCGTCTCGGAAAAGAAAAACTTGGAATTCGTCAGCGCACAAACGGATATGTTTATCCGCTCTTCTCGATTTTTGCACGCGGCGGTTCTGCGTTAGTTGTAATCATCAGCTTCGTAGTAATCTGGCGTTCTTACACTCCGCTTCCTTTGGACTTCTTGCCAATGTTAAAGATTTCTTTCTTGGCATTTGTACTTTCATTCTTACTTGGAGCTATGCCTACAGGTGGAACTTTCGTAGCACTCACAGTTTTGTGTACAATGTACGGATGTGGAATGGAAACAGGATATCTTTTGTTGAAACCAGCTGCAGCAATCATCGGTTCATTTGCAGCACTCTTTGATGCCGCAACAGCAATGTTCGGAACATACATCGTTGCAAACAACACAAAGACAATCGAAAGACATCGCGCATAACATAATCGATTAGAACAGAAAACTCCCGAAATTACCTCGGGAGTTTTTTTTATTTCAACCATTTGTCTTCGATAGTTTTCATAAAACCATCTTCGTACATTTCGTCCAGAGTTTTTTCAATCGCTTCGAAAAGCTCTGAATTTTTTTTATTTACTAAGATTCCAAACTCAGCATCTGGTTCTGCAATGTAATCAATTCTGTAAATATCAGGATTTTTCTTTACAAGATTTTTTGCCGCAACACTTTCTGCAACAACAACATCAAGTCGTGAACAACCAAGATCGTCAAACGCATCCATCAGCTTTTCATATTCAAAAGTTTGAAACTTCATTCCCTTTTCAATCAGTTCTGAAACATAAACATCACTTACAGTTTCCGCCTGAAACCCGACTCGCTTTCCGGAAAGTTTTTCGGGAGAATCAAAAACAAAATTATTTTCTGAATCACTTGAAATACCCGTATCACTCGACTTACCCGCGTCACTTGCAGTGCCCGCGCGGACAATAAAACATTCCGAGTTTTTTACATACGGTCTTGTAACCAAAAACTTTTCTTTTCTCTCCGGCGTAATCGTAACGGCTGAAATGATGCAGTCAAATCTTTCTGCTTCAAGAGCCGAAAAAATCCCTGACCACTGAACATCTTCGTAATAAGGGATCATATCAAGACGACGGCATATTTCATTCCACATATCGACATCAAAACCAATTAAAGTTTTTGCATCAGTATCAAGATATTCAAACGGCGGATAACCGAACTCCGTTGCGATTCTCAAAACATTTTCATTCTGTTTTTGTTTGGAGCATGATAAAAAAAATTCAGGAAAAAAAATTATAAACAGAATAAATGGAAAAACTGAAATACAATAATGAGAAAAAATTTTAAATCTGTTACGGTAAAAATTCTTTTTACTCATACAGAGACTGATCTCCGTAAATAGTGTGATACTTGGCTATATTGAAAAACTTAAATACATTAAACTTGTCACCGATAAAAACCCTGTTTATCTCATCATATCCAATCAACGGAATGCATCTTGGAACAAAATCATTTACATGCGCATACTGAACGGCACTGTTAACAGTTGATGAAACATATTTAATTGTTTTCTTTCCAAAAAATGGTTTAGGACAGCCAAAAGTAATTAAATCTGCTTTATCTTTTGTTCTAAAATTATATTCTTCTGCGGCAAGCATTGCCATTACACCGCCATAGCTGTAACCGCATATTTCAATTTTATAATTCTTATCTTTATATTCTGTAACTTTAGAAATGAATGCATTCATAATTTCATCATTACAGCTTTTGTATGCATTTGCCCAACCGGCAGCAACCCACAATGTATTTTCCTGATTTTTATAAGGTTTAATTGGAAAGATAAAATCATTTATCCAGTCACGCAATTCAACGCTTCCCTGAAAAATCAATCTGACAACTTTTTCGTCATCATAAACTTTTACATTCCAGTCAACATCATCACCGCTATTAATATATTCAGCATCCCAAAGTTCTTTAAATAATTCCCAAGGTTTCATTTCTTTTCTCCAAACTGATCAGCAATCGTAATTGCAGCAAAAATCAAAACACAACCAGCAATCATTACGAGAGTCAATCTCTCGTGCAAAAAAATCACACTCGATAAAATTCCAAAAACAGATTCGAGCGACAAAAACAAAGATGCAAGCGACGGATTAACATATTTGAGACAGACATTCTGCAATAAGAACGCAATGAGAGAAGAAAAAATCCCAAGATAAAGCAAACTCAAAACAACTCTCGAATTTTTCAAAACTGCAAATTCAAACGTACCGTCAATCAAAGGCGAACAGATCCACGCAAGAACCGCACTCGTCACAAACTGAATCCAGCTCAGCACAACAGGGTTTTCGTTCTGCGAATATTTTGCAGTAAAAATAATATGAAGCGCAAAAAAAAGTCCGCAGATCAAAGTGAGAATGTCACCGACATTAATCTTAAGACTGCTTCCGTCATTTGTAAGAGTAAGCATTCCGATTCCGATGAGAGCAACGATTGCAGAAACAAAAACAATCCAGGACGGACGCTTTTTGTACATCGGCCACATAATGAGCGGAATCAAAATAACATAGATTGTCGTAAGAAATGCGTTTTTTCCGGCAGTCGTATAATTGCAGCCGATAGTCTGAACGATGTACGCAGAACCGAGCATCAATCCGGTGAAAATTCCATGAAGCCAATAAGACTTGTTCAAAACATTAAGCTTACCGATTGCAAGCAGCACGATTCCAAGAATCAAAGCCGCAATCGTATATCGAAGCGCAACCATATAAACAGGCGGCACAAAATCAAGACTGTCTTTAACGACTACAAATGCAAAACCCCAGATGAGGGCCGTAAGAATAAGTCCGCAGCTGGAAAGGAAGGCGATAGATTTTTTATTCATATGGGTATTATATGTTTTTTTTGATATTTGTGGAATTAAAAAATCAAAATTGTCTCTTTAAAAAACAGGATTCCCGTTTTACAATTAACTATCAGGAGATTTTTAAAATGGAAAAATCAAAAGTATATTTCACTGACTTTCGAACGACATACAACGGCGACACGATGCCGGTCAAACTTAAAAAATTAATCAAAAAAGCCGGAATCGAAAAAATCGATTTTAATAACAAATTTGTCGCAATTAAAATTCACTTTGGCGAACTTGGAAATGTTGCTTACCTCAGACCTCAGTACGCAAAAGCACTCGCAGATGTAATCAAAGACTGCGGCGGAAAACCTTTCTTAACTGACTGCAACACACTGTACCCAGGCTCACGAAAAAATGCACTCGAACATTTGAGCTGTGCACAGGAAAACGGTTTTAACGAACTCACGACAGGATGTCATGTAATCATTGCAGACGGTCTTCGTGGAACTGATGATGTAATCGTTCCGGTTGATGGCGCTGTTTACTGTAAAGAAGCTTACATTGGACGCGCTGTAATGGATGCAGACATCGTTGTGTCACTCAATCACTTTAAGGGACACGAAGCAACAGGATTTGGCGGTGCGCTTAAAAATCTTGGAATGGGATGCGGAAGCCGTGCCGGAAAAATGCAGCAGCACAATGCAGGAAAGCCGCTTGTTAATGAAAAACTTTGTAAAACCTGCCGTCGCTGTGCAAAAGAATGCGGCTCAGATGCAATTTCATACGAAACGGGCATTGCAGTAATCAATCAGGACATCTGTAAAGGCTGCGGAAGATGTATCGGTGCCTGCGCATTCGATGCAATTTACAATCCAAATTCCAATGCAAACGAAATACTCGGATGCAAAATCGCAGAATACACAAAAGCAGTAATCGACGGACGACCAAACTTTCACATCAACATCGTATGCGACATTTCACCAAACTGTGACTGCCACGCAGAAAACGATGCACCAATCTTACCTGATGTCGGAATGTTTGCTTCATTCGATCCAGTTGCTCTCGACCAGGCCTGTGCAGACGCGTGTCTCAAAAATACACCAATGCCAAACTCGCAGCTTTCAGACAACCTCTCGAAAATCAACTGGAAAAATCACCACGACCACTTCCTTGATTCCAACCCGAACATCCGCTGGAAAGAAACTCTCGAACACGGCGAAAAACTCGGCCTCGGAACCCGCAAATACGAACTTATAAAAATGTAAGTTAAGTGGAATTTATATTACCGCAAACTTTTAAAATAAAACAGGAGAAACAAAATGACAGGAACACTTGTATTAAATAAAAAACCTCTTTCAATCAAAAAACAGACACTTGCAGCAATACTTGCAATCATCACAGCCGTTGCACTTCCACAACTCTTTCACCTTTTAGGTCTCGCAACAGGAACCGGAAAAATCCTCGGCGTCCTTTTTTCACCGATGCACCTTCCGATTATTTTTGTCGGCCTAATCGCAGGTCCATACGCAGGAGCAATTTCAGGATTACTCGGTCCAGCCGCAAGCGCTTTGCTCACCGGAATGCCAAACGGATTAAGTTTGCCTTTAATGATGACAGAACTTTTCGGTTACGGACTTGCAGCCGGTCTTTTGCGAAACATAAATATTTCAAATGTATTAAAAGTTTTAATCGTGCAGATTGCAGGAAGATTCTTAAGAATGCTCGGATGTTTTGCACTTGTTTATATTTTTGCAAAAAGCGGAGTGGAATTATTTGGAGCGTGGACCAGTGTGATGAGATGCTGGCCTGGAGTTTTACTCCAGATTATTTTAATTCCAGTTGTGATGATCAAAGTGGAAAAAAGGAAATAGCGCTACAAATATTTCTTAACGATAGAAAAGAGTAAAAAATAAAGCCGCCCAGTGCTCGAAACTTTGGACGGCTTTTTAACCAAAAAAGTGGAGACGCCAAATGTTTGGGCATTTCCTTTCTCTAAATATAACATATCTTTTTTCTCTCGTCAAATATGCTCGAAAATCTAATGATATTTTTTTTTATGCTGAACAAATCAAGCGCTTTGATTTATTCAGCGTAATTATTTAGTTTTTTGAAGAAACTACAAGTTTGTTCAAGTGCCAGATGTCACGAACGTAATCTTCGATTGTGCGGTCGCTTGAAAACTTGCCGCTGTTGGCAATGTTAAGAAGAGTTTTTCTTGCCCAGCCTTTTCTGTCGGAATACTGTTTGGCAATTTCTTCCTGAGCACGACAGTAATCGTTGAAGTCTGCGAGAACATAGAATACGTCAGGACGCTGACCTTCTACACCGTAAACTAAAGAGTCGTGAAGTTCTTTGAAAATCTGATGTGTCGGATCGTAAGTTCCATCTACAAGCTGTTCTACAACTTTTGCGAGCTGTGGATTTCTTGCGAGGTATTCTGATGGTTTATATGAGTGGTCTGCTTCCATCTTGATGATTTCGTCAGATGAAAGACCGAAAATAAATCCGTTTTCTTTTCCAGCTTCTTCAAAGATTTCGATATTGGCTCCGTCCATTGTTCCAAGTGTAAGAGCACCGTTAATCATGAACTTCATGTTTGAAGTTCCACTTGCTTCGTAACCCGCTGTTGAAATCTGTTCTGAAACATCTGCTGCAGGGAAGATTTTTTCTGCTGCACTTACGCAGTAGTTTTCTACAAATACGACACGAAGTTTTCCGCGAACGCGACGGTCGTTATTTACGCGGTCTGCAACTGTGTTAATCAATTTGATGATTGATTTTGCACGACGATAACCAGATGCTGCTTTTGCACCAAAGATGAATGTGCGTGCAGGTGGATCGAAGTTTGGATCTTCCACGAGTCTGTTGTACAAATACATTATGTGCAAAACATTCAAAAGCTGGCGCTTATATTCGTGGAGACGTTTAACCTGAACATCAAAGATGCTGTCCGGATCAATAAACTCATTCTGTTTGTGTTTAAGATATTCTGCAAGATACTGTTTGTTTGTCTGCTTGATGCTGATAAGTTCGTTAAGTGTTGCGTCATCGTCAGCAAACTTTTCGAGGTCCTTGAGTTTTGTCAAATCTTTTTCCCAGCCGCGACCGATTTTCTTTGTGATGAAATCTGCAAGGTCTGGGTTTGCATTCAAGAGCCAGCGTCTCTGTGTTACACCGTTTGTCTTGTTGTTAAATTTTTCAGGATACAATTCGTACCAGTCTTTGAGCTCTTTTGCTTTAAGAAGTTCTGTGTGGAGAGCTGCTACACCGTTTACGCTGAAACATGAGTGTATTGCAAGCCATGCCATACGGACTTTTCCGCCACCGATAATAGACATGCGGTTGTGCTTGTCGTAATCATCAGGATATTTTTTGCGGATATCTTCGATAAAGCGTCTGTTGATTTCTTCTACGATCTGATAGATACGAGGCAAGAGTCCCTGGAAAATTTCAATCGGCCATTTTTCAAGAGCTTCTGCAAGAATTGTATGGTTAGTATAAGCAAATGTTTTCTGAACGATTGCCCATGCTTCGTTCCAGCCGAGTCCGTATTCATCGATAAAGATTCTCATCAATTCTGGAATTGCAACTACAGGGTGTGTGTCGTTGAGCTGAATTACATGATAGTCAGGGAACTTCTTAAAATCAGGTCCGAAGTTTGAAACAAAGTGATGAACAAGGTCCTGCAATGATGCAGACGAGAAGAAGTACTGCTGCTTTAAGCGGAGAGCTTTTCCTGATGGTCCGTTGTCGTTCGGGTAAAGAACGCGGCTGATGTTTTCTGCGCTGTTCTGTTTTTCTACGGCGCGGTTATATTCCATGTTGTTGAAAAGCTGAAGGTCGAAACCGTCTGCACTTGTTGCTTCCCAGAGACGAAGTGTGTTTACTGTATTTGTATCAAAACCAATGATAGGCATATCATATGGAGTTGCGATTACTTCTTCTGCATTTTCAAGGAAGAATCTGTCCTGTCCGTCAGGAGTTTTTCCGTATGCGATGTTTCCGCCAAACTTAACTGTTACGGCAAGGTCAGAGCGTTTGATTTCCCATGGGTCGCGGTGACGGAGCCAGTTGTCTGGATATTCAACCTGATAGCCGTCTTCGATATGCTGTTCGAACATTCCGTATTCGTAGCGGATTCCATATCCGTGTCCAGGATAGTCGAGAGTAGCAAGAGAATCCAAAAAGCAGCTTGCAAGACGACCGAGACCGCCGTTTCCAAGACCTGCATCAGGTTCCTGATCTTCGACGAGATTGTAGTCGATATTCATTCCATCAAGAACTTCTTTTACTGCTTTCTTGATTTCAAGATTGATAAGGTTGTTGCTCAAAGCGCGTCCCATCAAAAATTCTGCACTGAAATAATAAAGCTGTTTAACCGGATTCTTTTCGTATTCGGCACGTGTTGCCATCCAGTTGCTTGTAATCATTTCGCGGGTACTTGCAGCAACAGCATCGTATAAGTCATGACTGTTTGCGTGAGCAATATCTTTTCCATACTGCTTCTTCAAGCGTTCAACAAGTGCTCCCTTAAATTTTTCTGCATCAAAAATCATATATTTCTCCTATTCTGGTTTACTCATCAGAACTACAACCGAGTGCGATGTTACGACATATCGTCTCTGCGACTGCAGTACTTCCTCTTTTCCATATTCCGTAATGTCCTCGCCTTCCGGATAAGATGAATCAAGAATGCGGGTCCAGACTTTACCATTATCAAGCGACGGAAGAATGACAGTTAAGTCGTGGCGGTCTGTGTTGATTGCAACATAAATTGCTTCGCCTTTTGTTCCGTCTTTATTCGTATATCTGTTTCCAAAAATTTCACACGCAATAAATCTGTTGAGCTTGCTCCAGTCAGGCATGCGGCCGTCAAAGTCGTACCAGACTAAATCTGCCCCGGACATTTTTTCTGCATCCGTATCACCAAAGAAATTATCACGATGCAAAATTTCATTTCGTTTTCTAAACTTAATCAGTTCACTTACGAAGCGAACAAGATTTTCATTTTTCTCTGCAAGCGTCCAGTCAATCCACGACATCTCGGTGTCCTGACAGTACGCATTATTATTTCCATTCTGTGTTCTTCTAAATTCATCGCCTGCAACAAACATCGGAGTTCCCTGTGAGAGAAGAAGACATGAAAGAAAATTTTTTATCTGCTGGTTTCTGAGTGAATTTATTTTTTGATTTTCACATTCGCCTTCAAAACCATGGTTGTAAGAATTATTGTTGTCACATCCGTCGCGGTTTTCTTCACCGTTTTCTTCGTTGTGCTTGCCGTTGTATGTTACGAGGTCGTTGAGAGTAAAGCCGTCGTGTGCTGTTACAAAGTTGATTGAGTGGAACGGTTTTCTGCCCGAGTACTGATATAAGTCTGAACTTCCTGCCATGCGGGTTGCAGCTGCAGTAGTAACAAACTCATCACCGCGAATAAATCTTCTGATGTCATCACGGTATCTGTCATTCCATTCGCACCATCTTCCACCAGGAAATCTTCCGACTAAATATCCGCCGCCGCAGTCCCAAGGTTCTGCAATAATTTTTGTATCGCGCAAAATCGGATCTTCAGAAATTGCATTTGTCAGCGGAGGAAAAGTCAAAAGCTGTCCTGTCTGAGAACGAGCAAGAATTGCAGCAAGGTCAAATCTGAAACCGTCAACATGCATCTGAGTTACCCAGTATCTGAGTGAATCAAGAATAAAATCACGGACAACAGGATGATTGCAGTTTACAGTGTTTCCGCAGCCGGAATAATTTTTATAGTACTGCATGTCGCCTTCGACAAGCTGATAGTAAACATCGTTTTGAATTCCCTTGAACTCGTATGTCGAGCCGTTTTCATTTCCTTCGGCAGTGTGATTGTAAACAACATCGAGAATAACTTCGATTCCTGCTTTGTGAAGTTCTTTTACAAGTTCTTTGAATTCTCTTACGCACGCACCCGGAGTTCTGTCAGAAGCATAATTTTCTTTCGGAGCAAAAAATCCGATCGTGCTGTATCCCCAGTAATTGTAAAGCCTGTTTCCTGTTTTTGGATTGATTCTGTCGTTTTCGTTTTCATCAAATTCGTAAACAGGCAAAAGTTCGACTGCAGTAATTCCGAGAGATTTTAAATATGGAATTTTTTCGATAAAGCCTTTGTATGTGCCGGGAAATTGTACGTTTGAAGTTTTTGATGCCGTAAAGCCCTTTAAATGAGTCTCATAAATTATGGACTCATTTAAAGGCCGGCCGATGGGTTTGTCTCCTTCCCAGTCAAACTCACCGTCGTCGATAACGACGCATTTTGGAAAGAGCTCAATTTTCTGAGGCTCTTTCTCACAAGCAGACAATTTGCCTGTAGTGTTTACAGAAGCAAAATGTTTATAAACAGATCCTTCGCTCAAAGCTTTTGCATACGGGTCAATCAAATATTGAGAAAAATCAAAACGCAATCCCTTATGAACGTCGTATGGACCGTCAATTCGATATAAATAAAGAGTTCCAGGTTTGATATCTGACAAAAGACAGTGCCACACATCGCCCGTTTTATTACGTTCCACTGAAAGCTCATACATTGCATATGGCTCTGGAGAACGCGCATTTTCAAACAGACAAAGCACTACCCTCGTCGCATCGCGTGAAAAAATTGCAAAATTTATGCCCTCTTCGGTAACAGTCGCTCCAAGCTGGTGCGGATCCCCTTCAGGCGCCTTCAAAAATTCCATCTAAACCCTAAAACTCTCTCTATTATGTATAAATCGATAGTAATATTTAATTTTACCCTAGGAATATCGATTTTTCAAGAGTGGAATTCAGCGGAAAATGGAATTTAGGCAGGTGGAATTTTCACAATTTCTCACCCTTCGAACCAGTTTTCCATCTTGAGCCCAAACTGGGTGGCAATGGATTCGTAGTGCTTTGTGTTGCGGGTAACAAGGGTCATGTTTTCCGCTATTGCGATGGCGGCGATTTGGGTGTCAGAATAAGGTGGTATACTTCCTTTAGTTCCGAGTGCTGCCCTGATTTTTGCATGAATTTCTGCAGCCTCTTTCGAAAAATTTTTCATGGGAAAAGTCTGTTCTACATCATCATACACAAATTTTGCAAGCTCACGTTTACGAATTCCATCAGGCAAATTTTCAACTCCAAAAACCAGCTCATGCCATGACAAAACACTAATCGCCATATCAGAAACATGTTCAGAAATCTTTTTTATTACCGAGAACTCCGGCGCATATTTTACAATTTCAGATACAATATTTGTATCAAGAAGATAATGCAGTTCGTCATCTTCAATCATCCGCACCCTCCATTATTCCCTGCCAGATATTCTCATCAAAAAAAACCTTTGTATCTTTGCATCGTGCATTATTAAAAATCTCATCAATCTCAGCATCAGAATACAGATCCTTATTTCGCTCATGAAAATCTTTAACACGGTCGAGTATACTCATCTGCTTTCGATTTTCCTTTGCCTGAACCAAAAGTCTGTTGTATTCAGTTATAGAAAGCATAACTACAACTTCTTTATTTCTACGGGAAAGAAAAACAGGACCTTCTGACTCTGCCTTGTGAATATAGAAAGGTAATTTATTTTTTGCTTCAAAAACTGGAACTGCTTCTGCCATCTGTACCTCCATGTTTGTATATGCGTTAGTGTGGAATTTGCGAAAGATGCGGATTGGATTTAGATGGCTTTATTATATGGCGACATGGCTATATTGTCAAATTTAGATGGCTATAAAAAAATCTAAGTCGTTTATTTCAGACTATTTAATAT
>JAGHSB010000183.1 GCA_018066075.1 Candidatus Treponema scatequi | reverse complement strand
GTATATAAATTAGATAAAATTGAATCCAAAATTAACATGTAAATTATGCTGATTGCACTGAACAAATAAACATGAAACCCATTTTTCTTTTCATTCAACTTATCAAACATCACAAATCCCCTATCTCAAATAAACCATCAAAAGCATGATATCACTATTTCGGATTCCACTGATACGGCTTGCCTGTCCGAGTGTTGTCGGTCTTACGGCTTCGAGTTTTAGGCGTGACTCTGCAGAGAGCGATGGAATTTTCGAGTAATCAAAATCAGATGGAATTCTGAAGTTTTCCATTCTGTGCATTTTTTCAACGCGCTTGTCCTGCTTTTCAATATAATATTTATATTTGTAATCAATCTGTGCTTCGTTCCAGATTTTTTCAGGGTAACCCGGGTTTTCTGCATGCGGTTTCTTTTCGAGAAGTGCAACAATTTCATCTGCCATGCGGTATTTTTCCTGCATTGCGAGAAACTGTTTTTCAGATTTTAAACCGATTTCGTATGCTTTGCCAGTTAATCGTCTGTCTGCTGTATCGTATCTGAGTTTGAGTCTGTATTCTGCACGCGCTGTAAACATTCTGTAAGGTTCTTTTGTTCCAAGCGTTACGAGGTCGTCGATTAAAACTCCGATGTATGCTTCATCACGTTTTAAAATGAGAGGAGTAAACTCAGGAATTTTATGGAACGTATTAAAACCTGCATTTTCAGAAATAGCCTTTAACTTTTCCGAAATCTGTTTTGACTGTCTTTCTGATGCTTCCCAGTTTGTCTTTAATTCTTCATCACTGTATGCAGCCTTTGGACAGAACGCACCTTCTTCACAAGATGCCGGTCTGATTTCTACATCGTCATCACTCGGACACAAAGGACCGCATACTTTAATATGTTCGCGGCTGTAAAGTCCTGCATTGATACCGGCAACAAGTCCCTGACCTGCAGCTTCTTCGTAACCTGATGTTCCGTTGATCTGACCTGCATTGAAAAGTCCTGCTACCCTTTTTGTTTCAAGCGACGGATAAAGCTGAGTCGGTTCAACGTAATCATATTCAACTGCGTAACCCGGACGAGATACAACTGCTTTTTCAAATCCAGGCATCGTTCTCAAAAATTCATCCTGCACGCTTTCTGGCAGCGAACTTGAAAAACCGTTTAAATAAATTTCTTCTGTTCCAAGTCCTTCAGGTTCTACGAAAATCTGATGACGGTCGCGCTCTGCAAAACGCATAACCTTATCTTCGATTGAAGGACAATAGCGCGGGCCGATTCCAGAAATTTTTCCAGAATACAGCGGAGAGCGTCCGATATTTTTTCTGATTATCTCGTGTGTATTTTCATTTGTGTAAACGACATGACACGGAACCATCGGCCGTTCAACTTTTTCTGTTTCAAAAGAAAATGGAATTACTTCGTCATCACCTTTCTGTTCTTCGAGAACTGAAAAGTCTACTGACGATCTTAAGATGCGCGGAGGAGTTCCAGTTTTGAGACGGCCTGTCGTAAATCCGAGTCTGTGAAGATTTGAAGTAAGACCAAATGCTGCACTTTCACCGATACGGCCGCAAGGTGCATCGTACTCACCGATAAAGATTCTTCCGCCCAAGAAAGTTCCAGTTGTCAAAACTACAGCGCGAACAGGAATCACACGACCGCGTTCTGTAACGACGCCGATTACTTTCTGTCTCTTTCCATTTTTATGAATGTTAATTTTTTCGCTTATGTCAGAAGTTTTTCCTTCGCGAACTTCACCAGGAATTGTTCCGACATCGAATGCACTGTCAGTGTTCGGAGGTAAATCTGTATCAGAATCTGTTGTCAGAATGTCGACAACTGTATCCATGAGAGTCGAAAGGTTTGGAGTCGACTCGAGTGTCTTTCTTGCAAGTGCTGCGTATGTAAGTTTATCTGCCTGGGAACGAGGAGCCTGAACAGCAGGGCCGCGGCTTTTATTTAACAATCTAAACTGAATCATTGAGTGGTCGATGAGTTTTCCCATCTCGCCGCCCAAAGCATCAATTTCACGCACGATGTTTCCTTTCGCGATTCCACCGATTGAAGGATTGCAGCTCATTCTTCCGATTGCGTCAATTGACTGAGTAATTACTACTGTCTTTAAGCCCATTCTCGCACATGCAAGACATGCTTCAACACCGGCATGACCTGCACCGACAACAGCTACATCAAAATAATCATAAAATCCAGGCATATTAGAACACAGTATATTGATTTTTAAGTCTTGTTGCAATTATTGAAAGAACCTTAAAAAAAGAATAAAATGGTTATTATGAAAAGAACTAGAATAACAGCAGCATTATTAACAATTTTAATTGCATTAACTTTGACATCGGTAACTTCATGTTCCAGAAATAAAGACGCAAAACCAAAAACAGCAAAAGTAAAAAACTCAAAAAAAGAACCAGTACGCGAACCGCCAAAACCTACAAAACAGAAACTCTGCGTAGTTTTCGGCTATGGCTACACTTCTGAGTTCTGGGTTCACAAAGAAACACAGCACCTCAAAGATTACTACGGTCTTTCTGACGAAACAAACTCAGATCAGTCAGGACTCATCATTCCGCTCTCATGGCCAGATGATTTCTTAGTCGGCAAAACAGGACGCATCTCAAAATTAAACGATATTCTCGACGGCGTTGAAGTATGTGGAATCATCACGCTCGGCGCTCCAGAGTTTGCAAACAACGCTCTCGCAAAATTCCGCGAAGACAAAGAAGAATCAGAATTCTTTCCGATCTATTCACTCTTTCCACAGGATGACATCCTTGCAATGGAAGCAGTAAGCGATTTCGTTTTAGACAAAGCTGTCGAAGCATCTGACAACATCGAAGAAATCGAAAACGCAAAAGAAGAAACAAAGCAGGTTATTGTAGACGGAATCGAACAGATCATCGACAACGCAATCGAATACATCCTCAAAAATCCAAAACCTCTCAAAGCAGACGCAGAACTTCCGACTCATGTAAACAACATCATCGGAACAAAATATGCAATCAAACGATACGTCGACCCTGAAACAGGTTTGTCTTCAATCAATCACTTTATCATCGACGAGAGAAAATAACTTTCATTTTATATGAATCTTTTTCATCAGACAAAATCATTTGCAATAGGCTCAGAAAAAGACTTACAGGCGCTTTCAGAAAAAGAAAGCGCTTCAATTCTTGTACTCTCAGATTCACACGGCAGCGAAAACAATGCAAAATCAATTCTCGATGCCTTTGCTTCTGACTGCGACCTTATAGTTTTTTGCGGTGATGGAACTTACGAAATCGCGAGTCTTCTCGAGCAGTATAAAAAAAGTAAAAAGCTCTCCAAAACATTTCCGTCAGTAGTTGCAATCGTGCAGGGAAACGGCGATGACAACGAATACGCAGTTGATTTTAATCTTTCAGAAAATAAAGATGACGATGAAAATTATCTGATGCAGGTTCCACGTGAGCTTTTGATTAAAGTTGCAGGAATGAATGTCCTTATCACTCACGGACATGCTTACGGAGTTTACTACGGACTCGACGACTTGCAGAAACAGGCAGAACTTGAAAAAGCAGATTTAGTTTTGTACGGTCACACTCACATTGCAGACAGAAGAGACTTTGGTGCAACAGCATTCATCAATCCAGGAAGCTGCACTCTTCCACGCCGCGGAATGCCGCCATCATGCGCAGTAATCAAACTTCCCGGCGACCAGGAAAAAATATCCTGCACCTTCTACGAAAGAAAAGCCTCCCTTTCGGAAGGCATTACATTCATCCCTTTCTCACCAGAAATGAGAAAGTGGTAAAAAAAAGATGTCAGTAATTGAACTGACATCTTTTTTATTATCTGACATCCCTTCACATTCCGGGACTTTTCAAATTATTTCTTTTTCTTATACAATCCCGCTTTACTTGTGCCGTCAGATTTTTTAGCAGAACTCTTTGCGCGAGATTTAGTTTCTCCGCGAGATGAACGCCCAGAATTTTTTGAACGGCCTTCGCCACGAGAACGATTCTCACTTCGTGAACCATCTTCACTTCTCGAGCGACTTCTCGAAGTGCCTTCACCTCTTCCGCGGCCTTCACCGCTTGATTTACCGCGGCCTCTTGACCTGCCACCTTTGCCTTCATCCAAGAAGTTGCCTTCTGCCTTTGAATCAAGATGAACGTGAACAAAACTTCTGTCGCGTTTTGAAATGTCGATTAATTTTTTTGCTGCAGGCTTTGGAAGATTTACAAGTGTAAACGATGAAGCAACATCGATTTTATCAACCTGATGATTTGGAATGTTGAGCATCTTTGAAAGATAGTCTGCAATTTTTCTTGCGTTATATCCGTCGCGTTTTCCAAGCTGAATGTAAACGCGAGACTGATTTGGTTTTAAGCTTCCGTCACGACGATGATCGTCAGTAACAGGTTTAATTTTTGTGTAGTGAGAATCGTCGATCGAAGTTCCATACATAACGCCTAAAACTTTTGCAAGAACAGAATTGGCATCAAGTTCAGTATCGCTCATGATTGCATCTGCCATTGCGACAAAGTTTTCATCAGGAGCTTTCTTTGAGTTAACAAATTTTTTAAGCTGTGCAAGTATTCTTTCTTTTTTTACTTCGAGAACATCTTTCACTTCTGGAACTTTATCTTCTACAAGATCACCTTTACTTGCTTTTGCAACACCGACTTTCAAGAAACCGAGTTTGCGTTTTTCTCCGGGACTTACAAATGTAACTGCAATACCTGTAGTTCCGGCGCGGCCTGTACGACCGATTCGGTGAACATATGTCGATGCGTCAAAAGGCAAAGAATAATTTACTACGTGAGAAAGACCTGTAATATCGATTCCTCGTGCTGCAACATCTGTCGCAACGAGAATGCGAGTCTTTTTATTTCTGAAGCGGCCTAAAACTTTTTCTCTCTGACTCTGCGGAATGTCTCCGTGAAGAGCAGCTGCTTCGTATCCTTTTTCGTCGAGCATTTTTGAAACGATGTCGGCATCGTTTTTTGTCTGAGTAAATACAAGTCCGTAAAAATCAGGACTAATGTCAATCAAGCGGACGAGCGCTTCGATTTTATCGCTTTCACGAACAAGCCAGTATTTCTGTTCAATCAAAAGAGGTTCTTCGAGTACACCTTCTTCTTCTACGATTTCATATTCACCCATAAACTTCTGGGCAATTTTCAAAATCGGAGCAGGCATTGTTGCGCTGAAAAGTAAAACGCGGCAGTCCGGATTTGCCTTTGAAAAAATTTCTTCGATGTCTTCAACAAATCCCATATCGAGCATTTCATCGCCTTCGTCAAGAATGAAATATTCAATCTTTGAAATGTCGAGTACTCCACGTTCCATTAAATCTTTAACACGGCCCGGAGTGCCAGTTACGATGTCTGCACCTTTTTTAAGTTCGCGAATCTGAGCACCCATCGGAGAGCCGCCGTAAACTACGCATGTGTAAGGATACTGACTTTCTGTAAACGACTGCATTTCTTTTGCTGTCTGAACTGCAAGTTCGCGTGTTGGTTCGAGGATGAGTGCGCGGACGTTGTTTGTTCTTTCGCGGAGTGTCTGTACAAGTGGAAGTCCGAATGCCGCTGTCTTTCCAGTTCCTGTTCGGGCGCGGGCGATTACGTTTGCGTCGCCGCCGAGTAAGCGCGGGATGGCTAAAATTTGGATTGGAGATGGAACTTTAAAGCCCTTCTTTTCGATTGCCTGTAATGTGATCTCGTCGAGGCCAAGATCTTCAAATGAGATGGAATCTTCTGTGTCGTCAAACCCGTCCTGGGTCTGGTCTAAAATGTCCTGATTTTCTAATGCTTCTTCTGTCTGTGGATTTGTTTCAGGAAGGTCTGAATTGTGTGTGTCTTTTACCATAAATATGCGTCAAATAATAAATTAAAAGTCCAATCGTTGCAAGACCTTTGATTTTTTGCTATAATATACTTTATATGGCTAAGTCGAGAATTAAGACAGAATTTAAAGTCAATCAACAGATTGTATACCCAAGTCAGGGTGTAGGAAAAATCACAGAAATCTTCGAAAAAGAATTTAATGGTGAAAAAACTCACTATTACAAGATTTACCTCGAAGTATCAGACATGATCGTTATGGTCCCGGTAGACAAAGCAAAAGAACTGGGAATTCGCGCTATCGTAGAAGCTTCAGAAGCAAGAAAAGCATTAAACTCACTTTCAGATGACAGTGAACCAATCACTTCTGACTGGAAGCTCCGCTATCAGATGAACCTTGAACTTCTCAAGAAAGGAAGCATCGGTGACATCGCACAGATCGTAAGATGTCTCTACAACAGAAGCAAGGTAAAAGAACTTCCAATCCAGGAAAGAAAACTCTACGATTCTGCAAAAAAATTACTTGAAGACGAAATCGCATTTGCCTTAGGCAAAACACAGAAAGACGTAGAAAATCTCATTCATGAAAAACTTGATCCACCAGGAGCAACTCCAAAAGTTAAACAGGCCATCATCCAGGATGAAGACGATGATGACGACTTTGACATGGATGACGAAGAAGATACAAAGAAAAGAAGACGTTCTGACGACGATGATGATGACGATGACGACGAAGACGACACAGATTCACTCGACGATCAGGAAGAAGAAGATTACGACGACGACTACGACGAATAATTATTAAAATGAAAGTTGCATTAATTATCGTTGCAGCCGGTTCATCAACAAGAATGGGCGGCAAAATCAAAAAAGAATATCTTTCCCTTAATAACGGAACAGTTCTTTCAGAAGCCGCCCTTCCTTTTTTAAAATCAAATAAAATCACAAGCGTCACAATCGTCTGCCCAAAAGACAACGATCCTGACGCACAAAAAGCATTCTATTCAAATCCAGAAATCAAATCACTTGCAAAAAATATTCCCGTAAATTTTATTAAAGGTGGAACTTCAAGACAGGAATCTGTTTACAACGCCCTGATGTTTTTGAACGCTGCAGGCACTGTGAGTGACTCGGGCATTACAAGTGACTCAACTACTGCAAGTGACTCTGGCATTACAAACATCCCTTGCACTACCCGCCCCGACTTCGTTCTCATTCATGACGGAGCGCGTCCTTTTTTAAGCACAGCTCTCGTTAAAAACTCAATCGCAAATACAGTCAAATACGGCGCGTCAGTTCCAGCCCTTACACCAGTTGATACTCAGAAAGAAATCGATGAGTCAGGATTTATCGTCCGCCATCTGACAAGAAAAACACTTGGAGCCGTTCAGACACCACAGGGTTTTGCATTTGATAAAATTTTAAGCGCACACATCAAGGCACACGAAGATAAAAAAGATTACACAGACGACACAGAAATCTTTGACTGCTACAACTCAGAAAAAACTTTCGTCTTTGAAGGCGAAGAAACAAATAAAAAAATCACATACAAAGATGACATTAAAATCGAAGATACCGTTTCAAAAAATGACATCACTTCACAGCGCGGCATCACTTCACAATCCGGAGCTCCTAAAATGATTCGAACAGGACTTGGTTACGACAAACACAGACTTGTAGAAAACAGAAAACTTATTATCGGTGGCGTTGAAATTCCATTTGAAAAAGGTGAAGACGGACACTCGGACGGTGACGCTGTTTTGCATGCTGTTACTGATGCTGTTCTGGGAGCAGCTCATCTTGGTGACATCGGAAGTTATTTTCCTGACACAGATCCAAAATATAAAGATGCAGATTCTAAAAAACTTTTGTCTTTCGCATGGAACAATGTAAAAAATGCAGGCTTCGAACTTGAAAACCTCGACATCGTTTTGATTATGCAAAAGCCTAAGTTCTTGCCATACAGAGATGCTGTAATCAAATCAATTGCAGATACTCTCGGCGTAAACGAAGACAAAGTATTTATAAAAGCAAAAACCGCTGAACACCTTGGCGATGTTGGCAGCGGTCTTTGTCTTGAAGTTTATGCAACCTGTTTATTGTCTAAATAAATTAATCCGGAAGCTCAAGAACGAGTTCTACTTCTGCTTCAGAAATCTTTAATCTTTCTGCAATTTCTACGTTTTTCCAGCCCTGCTGTTTGAGGGAACGGATAGTTTCTCGTTTTCTTGGACTAGGACCACGTGAAGAAGAACGTCCAGTACTCTTCTTAACATCTTCTTCTGTAACTGTCTTAAGAGTTGCAAGTTTCTTATCAACATCATTTGAAAGTTTTGTGATGCGGTCTTCTGCTCTTGCAATTCCTTCTCTATCTGCATGAACTTTATCAATTCTTGCTTCTGTTTCTTCGAGCATTCCAGAAAGGGAATCGAGTTTATCAACTGCTGCATCAAGATGCTTAGAGTTCTTGATGAGTGTATCAACATTCTTCTGAACTTCTTTGATTTCATCAGGGAGTGAATTAACCTGTTTCATACAGCCTGCAATTCTTTTTTCGAGATCTTTGAGCTGTTCAAATGACTTATCAACATCTGTTGATACGCGGTCAATTACATCTTCTTTCTTTTCAAGTCTGTCAAATGTAAGTGTAAGGCCAGTTACTGATTCCTGGAAGTCTCTTACTTTTACTTCCATCTGCTGGAAGTTGTCTGTTGTTGCCTGCATTGCACGAATCTTGTCGTCCATCTGACCAGACATTGCGATAATCTTATTGAAGTTAGCTTCAAGGCTGTCAATCTGTCTTCTTGAAGTATTGAACTTTTCAAGTCTGTCTTCTGCTTCATCATTCATTGTACAGAGGGCATTGAACTGGTCTTCAAATGCACTTGCAGCAACCTTAAAGCCTTCTACTCTTTCAAAGCTTTCGTTAATTGCATCAAGTTCTGCCTTGAGTTCTTTGCTCATTGATTCTGCCTTGTCATATACAGACATTGCTTCAGATACAGCTCTGATTTCATTATCGAGGGAAGCCAGAGTATCTTTGATGTCCTTTTCCTGGTTCTGCATGTTGATGAGTATTTCGTTGTGCTTAACCATACTTTCGCTTGCAACTTTATCAATTTCTGCAGAAAGAGCTTCGATTTTCTTTTCTGCATTGTTGCCCTGACCTGCAATACGGTCTTCTGTATTCTTGATCATCTGAGCATACATATTTTCAAGCTGAGCGATGACTTCTTCTGATTTAGCATTGTACTCTTCGATTGAAGCTCTTGATTTGTCTTCAAGAGCTTCAACTGCATCCTGAATTTTTTCCTGACGAGCCATTGTATCCTGGCGGTACTGTTCTACGAGATCAGAAACAGAAGCTGCTGCTTCGTTCTGTCTTTCTTCGAGTTCTGACTTAAAGTCATCAATCTGACCAACAAGTTCTCCCTGGTGAGAAAGGAGCTCATCGCGGATCTTCTGTGCATGTTTTTCTGTTTCAAGTTTGAGAGTTTCTTCTGAAGTTGCAACAGCTGTCTTTAATTCTTCTGTGTAGTTATCTACGAAGTCCCTGACTGCATTCTGCATTTCTTCGATCTGTGAAGAGATGCTGTCATCAGAAGTTGTAACCTCTGCCTGAACTTTTTCGATTTTTGCAAATGCTTCATTTTCGAGGTTAGCAATTTTTTCTTTGAGTACATCGTTGTACTTTTCTTCTATTGCTATGCGGTCAGTTTCATAGTCGCTTGTGAACATTTTGATTTTACCGTCAAACATGTTCTTCCATGCGTTAAGCTGGCCTTCCATATTTTCTGTTCTTTCTTTGAGGTCGTCTGTAATTTCTTTTTCAAAGTCAACAAGTCTGTTTGACAATGTACTGATTGTAGCATCTCTGAGTTCTGCCATGTGTGATTCGAGGTCTGCAATCTGACCTGCAAGATTTTCTGACTGAACTTTTGTTGCTTCTGTAAATGAATTGAAATCTGCAAGAACATGGTTCTGAGTTTCTGCCATTGACTTGCGCAATACTTTTTCGAGCTGATCAATATCTGCACCGCTTGTTTCAAGACGCTGCATTCTGTATCCCATGTCTTTCTTGTATGATTCGAGGGCTTTATCAAGCTGCATGAGGTTTTCTGACTGTTTTGCATCGTAAGTTTCTGTAGCACTCTTAACTGCTTCTTCAAGTCTTCTATTAACTTCTGCAATTTTAGATGATGCTTCTTTCTCAAAGTTAACGATTGCTGCTTCAACTTCTTCTTTGTGTGCATTAACTTCTTTAGAAGAGTCTTTAGCTTCTGCAACAGCCTGCTGGCAGCTTTCTTTGAGTTCTGCGATTGCAGTTTTTGCATCTTTAGTAGCAGTAACAAGCTGTGTCTTAAGATCTGTAAGATTCTGCTTGATTGTTTCCTGCATTGTGTGGATTTTTTCTTCAACATTCTGCTTGAATGTATCGATATGTGTTTTTGCAGCAGAAGAATATTTTTCGTAAGCTGCTTTTTCTTTTTCGTCTGCCTGACTGATTGCTTCGTTGTAAAGAACGTCGTAACGGTCCTGAACTTCTGTAAGTTTCTGTGCAATTTCTGAAGTAGATTTTTCGATGTCTGTCTTGTAGTTTTCTGCTCTTTCCATTGCAACTTTGCTGAGACGCTTGAATGCATCGTCTTCGAGTTTTTCAACTTTAGAAGCTGCATTTGAATAGATGCCTGAAACATCAGCATTAATCTTGTTCATAATTTCTTCATACTGACCGACAGCCTGCTTTGTAGAGTTTTCAATCTGTTTAACTCTTACATCATACTGCTTTAATAATTCGCCGCCGACATTCTTAAGCTGTTCTGCATTCTGTTTTGAAAAGTTCTGTGCAACGAGTGGGATCTGTTTTTCGATCTTTTCAAGAGATGCTTTGCTCTGTTCGATTTTACCGTCGAGCTTAGTAACGTAATTAGATTCGCTTTTGATTTTCTGAAGGTTTTCTTCTACGGCTGCAGTCATTTCTGCAAGAGAAGTAATCTTTGTTCCATATTCCTGGATTTTTGCTTCAATGGAATGTACAGCCTGCGAGTCTTTTTCAAGAGATATGATCATCTGCTTAAACTGATCGATCTGACCGTCGAGTTTTTTAACGGCAGCTACTGCCATCTGCTGCTGGCTTTCGAGCTCAGCTGAATGCATTTTTACCTGCTTTACCTTCTCGGCAAAATAGGTTTCAAATTCATTCTGACGCTTGTCTGCATAGCGTCTTACCTTTTCCATTGAATTGTTTTCTTTGTCCATCGATTTGATGACAAAACAGATTACAGCAGAGATTCCTGCTGAAATAAGAACAGTTATAAATGTACCCACTTTTTATCCCACCCAAAAAAGTTTTATATATTATTTTAACACAATCTCTTGAAATTGGCGATAGTTTTTAAACGATATATCAGCCTCTTTTAACTTGAGGTTAAATATCCTTCGCCAGAACGGCAAAAGGTAAGCCGCCTTCATTCCGGCTGCCTTACTTCCCTCAACGTCATACTTTTTGCTGTTTCCAACATAAAGAATGTCCTTAAAAGAAACTCCCATTTCTTTGGCCATAATTCCAAAAGAATATTTAGAAGGCTTAAGCGCACCAATCTTTTCTGCTCCAAACACATAGTCGCAGTAAGGCAAAATTCCCCATAATTCACCTTTCTGCTCTGGCGGAAAATCAGAAAGAATGGCAACTTTATAGCCAGCTTCCTTTAATTTCTGAAATGTTTCAAGAACGTTTTTATATGGCTTAACTTTCTTAAAATACTTCGGAAAAGTGTTATATACGATGCTGTTTAATTTTTCTTCTGCTTCCGGAGTCGTGCAGTGCATTCTCTCAGAAAGAAGAATTGCCTGATATCTGAACAAGTCTGGAAGTGGTGCCGAGCGGCGCAAAGCCTTTCTCACTTTTCCAAAATGATAGAAAAAGACAACATTTTTCAAGAAGTGAAAGAAGATTTTTCTATAAAATCTGCTTTGTGGGTAGAGAGTACCGTCAATGTCAAATGCAATTACTTAATGTCTTCCATCATTTGTTCAAATTATATCCCAGCAACCAGTCATTTTCAACTGCCGCACTTTTCTTGACTTCGTAGCCCTGAGGATAGAAAACCTTCGAAGCTTTTACGCGAGTCAAATGCACGAAACAGTCTTTTGCGTTTACTAAATATTTTTCAAATTGTTTCCAGCTGTATTTTTTTCCTTCAAAGAAAACGTTTGCGTGGAAAATTCCATTTGCATCAACATATGGAATGATAACAGCTGCATCATTGAAAACTTTCATTTCAGGAGAAACCCGTTTGTCAGTCTGTCTGATTGCAGCGAGGTAAAAGTATTCAGGTTCTGTCATTGCAAGTACGTATAAAATGGAATTGAGGTATTCCGGCTGGTAACCTGAGTTTGCAATGTAGCCTGCTGTATTTTTGAAACCCTGCTTTGTATAAACAGAAGTGAACGGTTCGATTGTGACATCGACTCCGGCATCTTTATAGAGGTAAGTTTTTTTGGAACGTACTGAGAGAGCTGCAGCTGCGAGGTTTCTTGTCCAGTCAAGACTGAGGTAAGTGGAATGATCGAGGTTGAGAGTTCCCTGGAGGCCGAGGTCTGAGTATTCTACTGTTGACTTGATGAGTGGTCCACGCTTTAAATAGCTTGAAGCAAGAGGATCAACAAGTCCGTCAACGATCCATTTTACATAACCGCATGAAGAAAGAACAATTTTATTTTTGTTTTCTTCTTTTGGTGTATATGGAGTTCCTTCGTAAAGATCAATGAGTCTTCCGCGTTCGTCATACATTGCTCTTTCTTCGATTGCAATATTATTTGCCATTGCTTCGAGAACCTGTTCCATGTACTGTTTGTCAGTTGAATCAAAGCTCTGAGAATCGATGTATTTCCATGGAAGTGATTTTCTTGTGAGCATATAGATGTCATTAATGCTTGCAGTCAAAAGTTTTTCAAAAGGAATTCCTACAGGAATACTCTGCACTGCAAAAGAATTAAATATAATGAAATCTGCTACTGTTACATTTTTATTCGGACGAAACTCGATGAATACATCTGAGTTTTTTGAAACATAATATCTTACAAACAAAGGTTTGCCGTCTGATTTTTTTCTTGCGTAAAGCCATGTACCGTATGCGTTGATCGGATAAGAATCTTCTTCAATTACTTTTACTTTTCCAGCTTCATGAACTTCTACTTTCTGTGCAACACGAGGTGAAACATAAATTAAAAATTTTTCATCATCCTGTTCAAGACTTACCTGAAATTTTTCTCCAGTAAAGTTTTCATGAATCTGAATATTGTTCATCTGAATCGCTTCGAGATCCTGATCAAACCATTCAGTCTTGATTTCTTTTCTAATTTCAGATGAATCAGGAATACCAAAACGGTTGTAGTCAGCAAAAGAAAGAGGCAAACATAATAAACCTGTAATTAAAGCAGCAGCAATTTTTTTAATCATTTTACTCCCTTGGAGGAACGTTACCGGCAGCAACTGGCTCTGGATCTGCAAATACATTTGCTCCTTCTGCAAGTTTGATTTCCGGTTTTACAAGTTCCACTTTACGGCCTTTACGAACAGCAATCATACCGTCTTTGTTTTCATCCGGATGTTTACCTGCAGGTGCATTCGAAAGAAGAAGCTTAAGACGATTGAGCTGGTTAACTTCTGAACTTCCCGGGTCGTAGTCGATGGCACTGATGTTAGAGCCAGGATAGCGACGGCGAAGTTCCTTTATCATACCTTTTCCAGTTACATGGTTTGGAAGACATGCAAACGGCTGAACACATGCAATCGACGGAACGCCTTCATGAATAAGTTCCACCATCTCAGCAGTCAAGAACCATCCTTCACCAGTAATATTTCCGAGCTGAACGATGTCATCAACGCTGTTCATCATTTTATAAATCGAGTTTGGTGCTTCAAAGCGATGAGACTTCTTGAGATATTTTTTCATCTTGTTGCGATAAAGTTCGAGAGCCCATACTAAGAGGCGTGCGTTGCGTTCTGTTTTTTTAGGGAATGCAAGTTCTTCGTGCCTGAAGATTCCTGTTGAGAATGAGTAGAACAAGAAGTCTGCGAGATCAGGCATTACACATTCTGCGCCTTCTGCTTCAATTGTCTCAACAATTTTGTTGTTTGCAGTCGGGTGGAATTTTACAAGGATTTCACCTACTACACCAACGCGAGGCTTTTTAACAGGAAGGAGTTCGAGGTTATCAAAATCACGAACGATCGATTTTAAAAGTTTGTGATATTTTCTGACAGAAAGAGACTTGAGAGCAACTTCTGCGCGGCCGTTCCATTTTTCGTAAAGAGCATTTGCACTGCCAGATACTTTTTCGTAAGGACGAGTGCGATACAAAAGTCTCATCAAAAGGTCACCAGTCATTACAGCCATCATTGCGCGATGCAAAAGAGCCGGCGACAATTTAAAACCTGGATTTTTTTCAAATCCCTGTGCGCTCAAACTCAAAACAGGAATGTGTCCCCAGCCTGCATCATTTAAAGCACGGCGGATAAATCCGATGTAGTTTGTCGCACGACATCCACCACCAGTCTGTGTAATCAAAAGTGACGTATTATTCAAATCATATTTTCCGCTTTCGAGTGCCGCAATCATCTGACCTGCAACAAGAATTGACGGATAACATGCATCATTGTTTACATATTTAAGACCAGTCTCGATTGCTTTTGGATCTACTGCATCAAGAATTACAAACTTGAATCCAGAATAGCCGAATGCTTTTTCGAGAAGTCTGAAGTGAATCGGAGACATCTGAGGTCCGATAATTGTATGCTTGTATTTCATTTCTTTTGTAAAGATCTGTCTCTGGTAAGCACTTGTCTTTACAGGATATTTTTTATGATTTCTTTCGCGTTCACGAACGGCTGCAATCAACGAACGGATTCTGATACGGACAGCACCAAGGTTGCTTCCTTCATCAATTTTGATGAGAGTATACATTCGGCCTTTTGCCTTCATGATTTCGTCAACCTGATCTGCAGTTACAGCATCGAGTCCGCAGCCGAAACTTGTAAGCTGAACGAGTTCGAGGTTAGGCATTCCGCTGACAAAAGATGCTGCACGGTAAAGTCTGTTGTGGTAAACCCACTGGTCGATGATTCTGAGCGGACGCTCGATTGAACCAAAGTGAGCAAGTGAGTCTTCTGTAAATACTGCAAGTCCAAGCCCGTTAATCATTTCAGGAATTCCGTGATTGATTTCCGGGTCAAGGTGATATGGACGACCGGCGAGGACAATTCCATTTACGCCGTTTGTAATAATTTTTTCAAGAGCTTCTTCTCCGGCTTGCTTAACATCTTCGCGGAATTTTTCCTGCTCTGCCCACGCAGCATCAATTGCATTCATCACCATTTCGAATGTAATTTTCGGAAAGTGCGGATGAAGTTCTTCAAAGAGTCTGTATCCGAGTCTCTTCTTGTCGTAAATCGGAAGGAACGGATTCATATACAAAACAGAATCATCCTGGCGAAGTGCATCGATGTTGTTGCGCAAAACTTCAGGATAACTTGTTACGATCGGACAGTTGTAATGGTTTCCGGCACCTGAGTCTTCCTGCTTTTCGTATGGAGCACAAGGATAGAAAATAAATTTTACGCCCCACTGCAAAAGAGATTCAACATGACCGTGAGAAATTTTTCCAGGGTAACATACTGATTCTGATGGAATCGATTCGAGACCTTTTTCGTAAACGTTTCGTGTTGAGCGTGGAGAAAGTCTTACGCGGAATCCGAGTTTTGTAAAGAAAGTAAACCAGAGCGGATAGTTTTCATACATATTGAGGATTCGTGGAATTCCGACATCGCCCATCGGAGCTTTGTCCGGGCTGAGTGGAACATAGTCGAATACTCGTTTGTATTTCCATGCGAAGAGGTTTGGAACTTCATCTTTAGTATCGTTTTCGATTCCAGTATTTTTCTTGTTTGAAGCGTCGATGATTTTTGCACCAGTATCGATTTCGAGACCGCGTTCACAGCGGTTACCAGTTACGAACATGCGGCTTGTTTCTTTGCCGTCTTTGTCACGCGCACGGAAAGTGTTGATTGTCAAAAGACAGTTGTTCTGACATTTACCGCAGCGGCGAAGATCAAGTTCTACTTTAAAGTTTTCAAGCTGTTCGAGAGTTGCAACACCAGAACGAACATCATGAACAGTGCCTTCTGGTTCTCCCGGTTTTGGAGTCATAAGGTCAATCCACTGGTCGCACGCAATCAAAGCAGAACCGTAAGCTCCCATCAAACCTGCAACATCAGGACGGAAAACATTTACACCCGCAATCTTTTCAAACGCACGAAGAACAGCGTCGTTAAAGAAAGTTCCACCCTGAACAACAACTTTTGTTCCGATGTCACTTGCTTTTCTAAGTTTGATAACTTTGAACAAAGCATTTTTAATTACTGAATAAGAAAGACCTGCACTGATGTCTGCAACAGTTGCACCTTCTTTCTGTGCCTGCTTAACGCGGCTGTTCATAAATACAGTACAGCGGCTTCCGAGGTCAACAGGCTTTTTTGCCATAAGCGCAATCTGAGAAAATTCTTTTACATCCATTCCCATCGTGCGCGCAAAGTTATCAAGGAACGAACCGCATCCAGAAGAACAAGCTTCGTTAAGCTGAATCGAAACGATAGCACCGTCTTTCATTCGAAGGCACTTCATATCCTGTCCGCCGATGTCGAGCAAAAACTCAACGCCAGGAACAAAGAAATCTGCAGCGCGGAAGTGAGTAATAGTTTCAACTTCTCCGGCATCAACACCGAGCGCTGCCTGGAACAATGCTTCACCATAACCTGTAGAAACTGCACGCGCAATGTAAACATCTTTTGGTAAACGCGCATACAATTCTTTGAGCATCTTAACTGCGATGTCGACAGGGTTACCAGCATTGTGTGTATAATAATTCCAGAGGATACGTCCTTCTTTATCTGTGAGAACTGCTTTTGTTGTAGTGGAACCTGAGTCGAGTCCTAAGAATACAGGACCTTTTGCTTCGTCCAAGTTTCCACGAAGAGCAACTTCTCCTGCGTGACGCTTTCTGAATTCTGTTAATTCTTCGTCTGAGTTAAAGAGAGGTTCAAGACGCTGAACTTCTGAAAGCTCAGCTCCGACAAGTTTTGTAAGTCCTTCTCTGAATTCTTTTAATGTAGGGAATGTAGTAGAACTTTTTTCAGGAGTGATGAAATTTTTTCTTTCTGCAGAATAAGCAGCTCCTGTTGCAACAAAGAGCTGTGAATTTTCTGGAACTATAATTTCATCATCTTTTAATTTTAAAGTTTCGATAAAGCGGTGGCGAAGCTGATCCATAAAATGAAGCGGACCACCAAGAAATGCAACATGACCGCGAATTGGTTTTCCGCACGCAAGACCAGAAATAGTCTGGCTTACAACAGCCTGATAAATAGAAGCTGCAATATCTTCTCTGCGTGCGCCTTCATTGATGAGCGGCTGAACATCTGTCTTTGCAAATACACCGCAGCGTGCAGCAATCGGATAAATAGTAGTAGCACCTCGCGCAAGTTCGTTCAAACCAGCAGCATCAGTCTCAAGCAAAGCAGCCATCTGATCGATAAACGCACCAGTTCCACCAGCACAAGTTCCATTCATGCGCTGCTCTACACCGCCTTTGAAATAAGTAATCTTAGCGTCTTCACCACCAAGCTCAATTACAACATCAGTCTGCGGAATAATTTTACGAACAGCAGTTGTCGCAGCAATTACTTCCTGAATAAATGGAACCGAAAGCCACTGAGAAACCGCAAGACCGCCGGAACCAGTTACTTTGACAGAAAGAGTTGCATTTCCTTTTAACGGCAATTTTTTTTCAAGATCATCAAGAGCATCGTTTACAACTTTGATGATTGTACTTCTGATGTCTGCACGATGGCGCACATAAGCGCTGTATAAAAGTTCATCATTATCACCAAGAGCGGCAACCTTAACAGTTGTAGAACCGACATCGATTCCGAAGCGGATTGGTGTTACGAAGTTTTTATATGTTGTGTTTGTGTTTTCTGTCTGTAAATTATTGTCTGACATGCTGTGTCCTGTTTTAGGCAAAAATTTCGCCGAGTATATAGTTATTTCTTCTATTATATTGAGGATAAGGGAATTTTTCAAGGAGGGAGGTTTGATTGGATGGAGGGATGTGAAATCAGATTTGAAAATAATATGGCTCGGCGTAAACAGAAAAAGCTGTATCATGAGTGAGAAGAGTCATGCCTTCTGCTTTTGCCTGAGAAAGAAGCATATTGTCAAAAGGATCCTTGTGCGTAATTTCCGGGTCTTTTAGATTGAGCGTTTTAAGAGTCGAAATATGACTTTGATTTAGTGCAAGCTGATGAAAACCAGCGTTTTCACAATAAACGAGAAATTCATCTTCACTTATTGGCATATTTTTTTTAAGGGAATATTTTAAAGCAACTTCCCACATTGAAACAACGCTGTAATATATATCATTTTTTGGATTTAAGATTATTTCACGCCCCTTTTCAGAAAGCCTTTTATCATCAGAAACGGCCCATAAAATAACATGAGTATCAAGCAAAACCTGCATCCTAAACCCCAAACATAGCAGCAATTTCTTCGTTTGAATCATCAATCGAATCAGGGCAGACAAACATTCCACTTGCAGAACCAATTCTTTTTGAGACATCCTTATCAATCAAAGTAATCTTAACAACCTCATCGCCATTTCGACAGACAATAATCTCATCTTCCTGCCTTGTCTCAAGCTTCTGAATCAATTTAGAAAAATTGGTCTTTGCCTCAAGGACATTTACACTGCACATAACGCTCCTTTAGTCAAGCTGACTAAGAATATTTTAACATTGCTGGTCAGGCTAGTCAAGGGACTGAGATCTCTTGAAGTGTCCAGGCTGGTCGAGGGACTGCAATCTGTTGAAAGGTCCGGCGTACCAAATTCCACTTGACGATAAAAAAGAATGCCAGAAATAAAAAAAATACCTTCACTAACAAAAAAAATGGCAGACCAAATATGTAGTTTCATATTCTTGGTCTGCCACTTTGCAGAAAACTTGATTATTTCCGAGAGTGAAATATTTACATCAAAAAGTTATTCAGTCTAGAACTCAGGGAATCCATCGGAGCCAGTTTTCCATAATAAATAATCACTCTTATTTGTCTGGGCATCAACCCATGCGTTTAGCAAGTCTGTTACATTAGTAGAACTTGTTGAACCTACTGTCAATGTTTCTGTAGCAGTCGGAATATTTGAACTATTAAAAGTAAATTTACAGGCATACGATGTTAATACATCTGATCTTCCTTTAATGGAAACATCTGGACTACTACCTGCTAAATAGTAGTAATTATAATGTATATCAACTTGATTTTCGTCTTCATTAGTAACCTTAGTAATATTTACAGAATCTACTTCTCCAGCATTATAACAATTGTAAATACTCTTTAAAAATCTACCATCACCTTGTGCAACAATACCTGCCCCAGATTTAGAACTATCCGTTGTGGTAATTTTACCTATATTATAACAGTTGTAAACATAACCAGAATGATTTCCAATAATACCAGCAGCATACCCTTTTGCTTCAACATCACCTGTATTTACACAATTACGAATTATTCCGCTTATGCCAGAACTCGTACCACAAATACCACCGGCATAATTATTTTTCGAAATAATTATGCCATGGTTAATACATCTATCGATTATACAGTTACCTGCAGCATCTCCTGTAA
>JAGHSB010000070.1 GCA_018066075.1 Candidatus Treponema scatequi | reverse complement strand
GTTTCACTAATTAAACAACATACTTCATCCTCTTTTTTAAGTTTTTCAGAATTTACAGTAAAAATTTTTTTATTTACGAAAAAAGATGAAGTGTCATTTTAAACTCACACACTGACTGGGGCTGATGGATTTTGGTATTAAAAAAAATCTCATCACTCCGCGCCTGTGCTTAGGGTGATGAGATTGTATTAATAAAGATTTTTTTTATTAAATTTATTACTCTTCTGGCAGCTTAAATACTTTGCAGCTGTTCTTCCAGAGCTGGACGCTTAATTCTTCTAAGTCCATATCCAAAAATTCTGCCAAAAATTTTGCTGTTGATGGCAAATATGCTGGCATTGTTCTTTTCTTTTCTCTGAACTCTGATGGAATCATGAAAGGGCTTTCTGTTTCGATCAGGATTCTGTCGAGTGGAAGTACGCCGATTGTGTCGTGAAGGTTTCTGGCGTTTCTGTATGTGAGGTTTCCGGCGAAGGAGAACCAGATGTTCATGTCGAGGCATTTTTTTGCGTATTCGGCGTCTTCGGAATAGCAGTGGAGAATTGCTCCTGAGTCTGGAATTCTCTGAGAAAGGATGTCGAATACGTCTTTTCCTGCATCACGATTGTGAATGATTACTGGAAGATTGTGTTTCTGGGCAAGTTCAAGCTGGCGGATAAAGAGTTCAATCTGGCTGTTTTTGTCGCCGAACTGCTTGTAATAGTCGAGGCCGCATTCGCCTACGGCTACTACGTTAGGAAGTTTGAGGTTTTCTTCAATTGTTTTGAGGTAGTTCTGACCTGGGTTTGTTACTTCTGACGGAGCTACGCCGCATGCGTGGTATACGCCTGGAATGCTCTTGATTGCAGGGTAAACCTTTGCGAAGTCGTGGAGGCTGTTATTAATACTTACAATGCGTTTTACGCCGGCTGCGCGTGCCTGCTGGATAACGCGTAATTGTTCAATAGGATCATCGTAAATAAGCCCGATGTGGGCATGAGTATCAAAAAATTGCATGGCTTTTCTCTCAAAAATGTGATTAGAAACGATATAGTTCTTTTTTATTTAAAAACTAAACTTTAACTACTATTAAAGATAACACGAGAAAAGGTAACCGTCAACAAAAAAATACACCCTTAAAGAATGACTTTAATCATTTGACACTATTTTGTCTTACATGCTATAATTTCGTCGACTATCGGTTTTTTGATTTTAGGGTATTTGGGGCGCAGGTGGTCTTTTATTTATATTATCTGGAGAAAAAAAGTGGCTAAACGAAGAAATCCAATGAGAGACTCAGTTAATCATTTTTCAACTTCTTCTAAAACTAATGTACTCAAGAAAATCGGAAACTTCTTTAAAGGAGTGTTCCGCGTATTTGATAACAAGCTTACAATCATGATCGTTCCTCATGAAAAGGGAAAGGTCGTTAATTTTCAGACAAACGTTCTTGCAATGTCTCTTGCAGTTATTGTTGTTGCTGGAATTTTATTTTCATTCATCTTCTTCAACAAACATGCTGTAGCATCGAGCGCAGAAATCGATCGCCTTTATGCAGAAAACAGACAGACAATGGCAAGCCTTGATGAACTTCGTGATGAGAACAACAATCTCTTGCAGACAGCAAAAAGATTCCAGTCATCACTTTCACAGTCACTCAAGCTTCTCGGAATCGAATCTGAAACAACTTCTACAAATTCAAATCTCAATGGTTCAGACCTTAACTCACTCTTCTCAACAGAAGAACTTGCAGCAGGTTCCATCAGAGAAACTGCAGATATCAGACAGCTCACTTCATATCTCGAAGGAGCAGTACAGCCAATCGAACAGATCGGAAAAATGCTTGAAACACAGAACTCATTGTTCTCTGACATTCCTTCAATCTGGCCTGTTCGTTCACCACAGCTTCACGTATCAATGGCATTCGGTCCTACAATCCATCCTATCACAGGTCAGTGGTACATTCACAAAGGTATCGACCTTTCAACATGGAGATCAGGTGATCCGATTTATGCAACAGCAAACGGTCAGGTTGTAAATGTTGGTTACGACAGTGGTTACGGTAACAACGTTGTAGTAAAACACAAGCACGGTATTTATACTCGCTATGCACATATGAACACAGTACACGTACAGAAAGGAGAATTTATTTCTCAGTACAAAGTTATCGGTACTATCGGTAACACTGGTGTTACAACTGGTCCACACTTGCATTACGAAGTTCACATCGGTTCTGACGTAGTAGATCCGATGAAATATCTTAATATTAAGGTTTCAAAATAATGGCTTCAAACGTAGATGATTTTTCGATGAACACAATGATCAGCATGGGTTCTGCTTTTTCGGGAGATCTTCGTGTTTTAGGTGGAATGATTGTAGAAGGCGACATCGATGGCAACATCGAAACAAGCGGAAACATCATCATCGGTGACAAAGCAAGAATCAGAGGAAACATTGTAGCTCGTGCTGCAACAATCCGCGGAATCGTAATCGGCGATATCGTTGCACCAGAAGGCATCAAATTAAATTCCACTTCAACAGTAATTGGAGATGTCGCAACACATCGTCTCCAGGTAGAAGACAAAGTTGTCCTTCACGGAAACTGCATTTCAATTTCAGATGAAGAACGATTTGATAAAGAATCACTTGCACAGAGTCAGTCAAAAGAGATAAGGAACAAGGCCATCATTAAATGAATCCTGTAGACGCTACATCCGGATCACTTTATTTTGCGGCTGCAGCCAGTGCTGCTCAGAATCAGGCCGCTCGCGAGACTCAGAAACAAAAAGAACAGAAAAAAATTTCAAAAGGGTTTTCATCCCTTGTAAAAGATAAACAGGAAGAACAGCAGCTCGTTGCAGACGGTTTACCGCCGGAAATTGCAAACATGACAATGGACGACGCAGTTGATTTTCTCAAGGATGAACTCGATATGGCCGGGGACGATTTAGGTATTAACGCAACTCCTCAGGCTTTCGACAGGTACAAAAAGGCCGTTGGCCAGTTTATTAAATTCTTAGCGAAAAACAATTATACAGTGAATGTACAAAAACGTTTTGGCCGCACGAGATCCGGAAAGGCTCTCAAGCCGGTTTATCAGATTGGCGTCATTAACGAAAAGCTTGATAAACTCGCATACGAAATTTGGTACAATCATCTTGATAAGCTGCAGCTGCTGGCAAAGGTTCATGAGATAAATGGACTTGTTGTTGATATGCTTGTTGCTTAGAAAAAGTATAGTTTAGTGGAACTTATAAAATGAGCGATATTTTTGAAAACGACATTGATTCACAGACCGATTTATCGGGTCTTGAAGATAACGAAAGAAGTGACTTTGCAGAAGAAAGTCAGAACTACGTATATAAAGAACCTCTCTATAGACTTAAGCTCGAATATTCATGCGAAGGTCTCTATGCAAACATCGCAGACGATTCATCACTCGAATTAAATGCGGGCGATGCAGTAATCGTACCTACAAGGTACGGTAAAGATCTCGCCCTTGTTCTCGGTAAGGCTACAACTCCAGTTGGAATCAAACCGGATGACGTTGTAATCATCGACCGCAAGGCAACAAAAGAAGACCTCAAGAAAGCAGAAGACATGAAGCAGAAAGAAATCGATGCTTTCAAAGTGTTCAAGGAAAAAGTTGCATATCATAAGCTCGACATGAAACTCATTTCAACTCACTTTTTAATCGACGAACAGAAAGCACTTTTCTTTTTCTCAGCAGATAACCGTGTAGACTTCCGCGAACTTGTAAAAGACTTGGTCAGCGTTTTCAAAATGAGAATTGAACTTCGTCAGGTCGGCGTAAGAGACGAGTCGCGCATTACAGGCGGTCTTGGCGTTTGCGGAAGACCTTACTGCTGTCACGCTGTTTCAGATAAGCTCAGACCAGTTTCAATCAGAATGGCAAAAGAGCAGAACCTCTCGCTCAACTCGATGAAAATCTCAGGACAGTGCGGAAGACTCCTCTGCTGTCTCTCATATGAATTTGACTTCTATTCAGAAGCCCGCAAGAAGCTTCCTTCAGAAGGACTTCACATCTTCTATGACGGCACAAACTTCAGAATTACCGAAATCAACCCGCTTACTTCAATGATAAAGATGATGGGCGACGACGGAAGACTTATCGAAGTTAATTCCAGCCGCTTTGTAAAAGAAAACGGCAGGTGGAAGATTAACTAGAGTTTGAAATAAGTTTTGGAAGATATGTATTATAACAGGATGACAGTTGAAAACCTGTTTTTCCATGTTAAAGCTACCCCGGGTCAATGTGATTCCGGGGCTTTTTTTGCCTGCCGGTGGGGAAAATTCCACTTGAATTCCACTTAAAAACCTTAAATTTTGGAGAAATTTAACATAAATTCTTAGAATTTACTTGGAATTCCTTTGATTTTCTTTGACTCTGATAGTATA
>JAGHSB010000159.1 GCA_018066075.1 Candidatus Treponema scatequi | reverse complement strand
TATAAGAATTTTTAGTATATTTTATCTATAAATATAAGATAAACGACAGGAGCCAAAATGTCTGACAAGTTAGTTGATATTCAGGATATTTTCGTAAGTATCGATTCAAAGCAGGTATTAAACGGATTGAATCTTCAGATCGGTAAAGGTGAAACTCATGTTTTGATGGGACCAAACGGTGCCGGAAAATCAACTCTAGGAAATACTCTTATGGGAAATCCGCTCTACACTCTCGATAAAGGAAAGATTTTCTTTGACGGACAGGACATCACAGAACTTTCAACAGACAAACGCGCAAAACTCGGAATGTTTCTTTCATTCCAGAATCCGCTCGAAGTTCCTGGCATCAGCGTTGAATCATTTATCCGCAGCGCACTCCAACAGAAAACAGGCGAAAAAGTAAAACTCTTTCAGTTTCAGAAAGATTTAAAAGCTAATATGGAACTTCTCAATATGGCTGACTCTTACGCTGCCCGCGACCTCAATGTCGGCTTTTCAGGCGGTGAAAGAAAAAAATCAGAAATCCTTCAGCTTTTGATGCTCAATCCAAAATTTGCAATCCTTGACGAAACAGATTCAGGACTTGATGTCGATGCAGTGCGCACAGTTTCAAAAGGAATTCAGGAATATCAGAAAAAACAGGACGGAGCACTTTTAATCATTACTCACTCGACAAAAATTCTTGAAAGCCTTCATGTAGACTACACACATGTCCTCGTAAAAGGAAAGATTGTTAAAACTGGTGACGGTTCCCTCGTACAGGAAATCAATGACCACGGATTTGAAAAGTACATTAATCAGGATAACTAAAGATGAGTGAAAACGAAAAGACAAATGTTTCTGACATCGACCGCTCAATGTACGACTTCCGTTATGAAGAAACAGAAGACTTTTACAGAATCAAAAGCGGACTTACTCCAGAAATCGTAGAAACTCTTTCAAAAGAAAAAGGCGATCCTGAATGGATGCGCGAGTTCCGTTTGAAGAGTCTTGAAATATACAACGAGCTTAAAGTTCCGGAATGGGGACCTTCAATCGAAGGGCTCGATATTGATAACATCGCAACTTATGTTCGCCCTAACACAAAGATGCAGGGCAAATGGGAAGATGTTCCGGATGACATCAAAGACACATTTGAAAAACTCGGAATACCAGAAGCTGAAAGAACTTCTCTTGCAGGTGTCGGTGCTCAGTACGACTCAGAACTTGTTTATCACAATGTTCAGGATGAAGTTGCAAAACAGGGCGTCGTTTACATGGGATTTGAAGAAGCACTCAAATCTGAAAAATGGGGTCCGATGGTAAAAGAATATTTCATGACTCTTGTTACACCAAAAGACCACAAGTTTGCAGCGCTTCACGGAGCTGTATGGTCTGGTGGAAGTTTCGTTTATGTTCCAAAAGGAGTTCACCTTTCATTCCCTCTTCAGTCTTATTTCAGACTTAACGCAAAAGGGGCCGGACAGTACGAACACACTTTAATCATCGTTGACGAAGATGCTGACCTTCACTTTATCGAAGGATGTTCTGCACCAAAATATAACGTTGCAAACATGCACGCAGGCTGCGTAGAACTTTTCGTTAAACGCGGTGCACACTTAAGATATTCCACAATCGAAAACTGGTCAAAGAACATGTACAACTTGAACACAAAGCGTGCAAAGGTTGAAGAAAACGGTTCGATCGAATGGGTATCAGGAAGTTTCGGAAGCCATGTTTCATATCTGTATCCAGAAAGCGATCTCGACGGAAAAAATGCAAAAGCAGAATTTACTGGAATTACATTTGCCGGCAACGGTCAGAATCTCGACACTGGTGCAAAAATGGTTCACCGTGCTCCGAATACAACAAGCCTCATTACGACAAAATCAATTTCAAAAGGCGGCGGTATTTCAACTTACCGCAGTGCAGTTTATATCGACAAAAGAGCAACAGGTGCAAAAGCATCTGTAAGCTGTCAGAGTTTGATGCTCGATTCAGAATCGCGTTCGGACACAATTCCTGCGATGACAGTTATGACTGACGATGCAGATGTCGGACACGAAGCAAAAATCGGACGCATTTCAAGCGAAGCAATTTTCTATCTTATGAGCCGCGGAATCTCAGAAGACGAAGCACGCTCTATGATCGTTTCAGGCTTTGCAAATCCTGTAAGCAAAGAACTTCCACTTGAATATGCAGTTGAAATGAATAATCTCATCAGGCTCGAAATGAAAGGTACACTTTAAGGCAAGGAGAAAAAAAATGAAAATCGACACAACAGTAAACAACATTCCAAGCCTTACATGGAACTGGCTTAAAATGAATCACGCAGAATTGAAAATCGATTCTGACTTGAAAAATAAAACTAACATTTCAATTTCAAAACTCGAAAAAGGAATTACATTCGAAAAAAATGCAGAAAAATATCTTTCAAAAATCACTCCGATTGAATGCGGAATGGGAAAGAAAGTTTCTACAATTCTTGATGAAAACAATGTAGTTCCTTCAGCATTAATCGTTGATGCACAGAACAAAATTGAAAAACCAGTCATCATTAATTTTGACTGCAAAGACAAAGCCTGTTCGCTTTCTTCTCAGATAATTTCAGCAAAGAAAAACTCCGAAATCACAGTAATCATGAATTTTAATTCTGACAAAAAAGCTTCCGGTCTTCAAATCGTGCAGACAAAACTTTACGCAGAACAGAATGCAAAAATTCATCTTGTAACAGTCAACCTTCTCGGAAAAAATTACATTCATTTGAATGACATTGGTGCACACACAGAAGAAAATGCTTTCATCGAAGTTACTCAGATTGAGCTCGGTGCAAACAAAACTTACACAGGCGTAAGTGCAAACTTAAAAGAATACGAATCACGCTTTAAATCTGACACTGCTTATTATTGCCGTGACAACCAGGCACTCGATATGAATTACCTCTGCACTCACAACGGCCGCAAGACTGACTGTCAGATGATGGTATATGGAACTTTAAAAGACACAGCTTCTAAAACATACCGCGGAACAATCGATTTTAAAAACGGATGTCAGGGCGCAACTGGAAACGAACAGGAAGAAACTCTCCTTCTTACTCCTACTGTCGTAAACAAATCGATTCCTGTAATTCTCTGTGACGAAGAAGATGTTGCCGGAGAACATGGCGCAACACTCGGAAAACTTTCAAATGAAATTCTTTTTTACATGAACGCTCACGGAATCAGTAAAGAAGCAGCAGAAAAAATTATGTGCCAGGCTAAGATCAGCCGGGTTACACAGATGATTCCAGACGAAAAAACAAGAGAGAACATTTCTAAATATATTGAAGAGGCTTTCAATGAGTAATGTTGATTTTTCAAAGCTTCGAAATGACTTTCCGCTTTTTTCTGCAAAAGAAAATTCGGGACTCATTTATTTTGATAACGCTGCAACAAGCCAGAGACCGATCCAGGTAATCGACGCCGTTTCTGAATTTTACAAAAGAGACAATGCAAATCCTCTCCGCGGGCTTTATGACCTGAGCATGCGCGCAACAGATGATTACGAAAATGCACGTTCCACCGTTGCAAAATTTATCAATGCAAAAGAAGCTTCAGAAATCATTTTTACAAGAAACACATCAGAAAGCTTAAACCTCATCGCCTACTCATACGCAATGCAGAATGTAACAGAAGGCGACGAAATCGTAATTTCAATCATGGAACACCATTCGAACATTCTTCCATGGCAGATGGTTGCAAAAGCAAAAAATGCAAAACTTGTCTGGCTCGAATGCGATAAAGAAACTGGAGTGATTCCGGAAACTGAATATTCCAAGATTACTCCAAAAGCAAAAATCGTTTCTGTAACTTATGTTTCAAATGTACTTGGAATTACAAATCCCGTTAAAAAAATTGCAGAGCTCGCTCACAAAAACGGCGCCGTAATGGTAGTCGACGGAGCACAGGCTCTTCCTCATAAAAAAGTTGACGTTCAGGATATCGGCTGCGATTTTCTTGCTTTCAGCGGACATAAATTTTTAGCACCGACTGGAATCGGCGGACTTTACGCAAAAAAAGAAATCCTTGAAAAAATGAATCCGTTCTTACGCGGCGGAGAAATGATAGAATATGTTACACGCGAAAGTGCAACTTACGCAGAAGTTCCGCATAAGTTTGAAGCTGGAACAGTAAACGTCGGTGGCGCTGTCGGAATGAAAGCTGCGTGCGATTATCTTAGTGCAATCGGATTTGATGCAATTGAAGAACACGACAATGCCCTCTGCGAAAAACTGATTTCGGGTATGCGTAAAATTCCACATGTACATGTAATCGGTCACCCGAATGCAAAAAATCACTGCGGAATTGCAACTTTCACAATCGACGACGTTCACCCGCACGACATCTCAAGCATCCTCGACACAGAACACATCGCAGTCAGAGCAGGACATCACTGCGCACAGCCACTCGGCGCATACCTCGGACTTCCTGCAACAGCACGCGCGTCACTTTATTTTTACAACACAGAAGAAGAAGTTGACATATTCCTTTCAAAACTTAATAATGTTCGCAGCTGGATGGGATATAAAGATTAATCTGGAATTTGGAAAACCAGTTTCAATTCAGAATAGGAGAAACTTATGGACACAAAAGAACTTTATCGCGAAATCTTAAACGAACATAACATCAACCCTACTCACAAAAAAGAAATTGCAGACTTTACATTTTCTCATCCAGGCGTAAATCCAAGCTGCGGTGACAACATCGTATTAAACGTAAAACTCGAAGACAACATAATCAAAGACGCAAGCTTTACAGGAAGCGGATGCGCAGTAAGTCAGGCTTCAGTTGACATGATGCTTGACCTCGTAATCGGAAAGACAAAAGATGAAGCAATGAAGCTTCAGGAAAATTTCATGGCGATGATTCAGGGTACAGCCTCTGATGCTCAGATTGAAACCTTAGATGAAGCAGCAAGTTTACAGGACATTTCAAAGATGCCTGCCCGCGTTAAATGCGCAGTTTTGGGCTGGCGTACAATGAAAGAATGCTTTGAGAAAAACTGCAGCTGTGCAGGATGTGAAAATCCAGACTGCTGCAATATTAAGTAAAATAAATTATTCCAATTTTCTTTGGGGGTCAATCATGAAAAGAATTATCACTGTTCAGGATATTTCC
>JAGHSB010000131.1 GCA_018066075.1 Candidatus Treponema scatequi | reverse complement strand
TATAAATACCAGCGTTGGTGGCTGGTAAAGAGGAATGAAATGAAAGCTATCGAATTGGAAAAAGCTTACGATCCTAAATCTTTTGAGGACCGCATCTACAACGAATGGGAAAGTAAAGGTTATTTTAAACCTGCAAGCGATGAATCTTCACCGGTTCACTGCCAGTGTGAAAAATGCAAAGATACTTATACCGTCGTCATTCCACCACCAAATGTCACAGGTGTCCTTCACATGGGACACGGTCTCAATAACACACTTCAGGATATCGTAGTTCGCTATCACAGAATGGCAGGCGATAATACTTTGTGGGTTACTGGAACTGACCATGCCGGCATCGCAACTCAGAACGTAGTTGAACGCCAGCTCAAAAAAGAAGGAAAATCAAGAAACGACTTGGGCCGCGAAAAATTTCTCGAACGCACTTGGGAAGTTAAAAACGCACATCACGATATCATCGTTAAGCAGCAGAGAAAACTAGGAAATTCAACAGACTGGGAACGCGAACGCTTTACTTATGATGAAGGTCTTTCAAAAGCTGTTCGTGATGTATTTGTTACATTGTATGAACGCGGTTTGATGTATAAAGGAAACAGACTCGTAAACTGGTGTCCTCGCTGTGGAACTGCTCTTGCAGATGATGAAGTTGATCATGAAGACACAGCAGGGGCTATGTATCATATTTATTATGAATATGCAGATGGAAGTGGAAAAATTGAAGTTGCAACAACTCGTCCAGAAACTTTCTTTGGTGATACAGCAGTTGCAGTAAATCCGACTGATGAACGCTATACATCACTTGTTGGAAAAACATTGAAGCTTCCTTTGATCGGAAAAGAAATTCCTATCATCGCTGATGAATACGTTGATAAAGAATTCGGAACTGGTATGGTAAAGATTACTCCGGCTCATGACCCAAACGACTGGGAAGTTGGACAGAGACACAATCTCGAAGTAATCAACCTTTTGACTCCAGACGGACGCATGAACGAAAACGTTCCTGAAAAATATCGCGGACTCAAACCAGAAGAAGCACGTAAACTTGTAATCGAAGATTTGACAGAAGCAGGTCTCTTCAAAGAAGAAGAAAAAATGGTTCACTCAGTAGGTAAATGTTACCGCTGTAAGACAGTTGTTGAACCATATCTTTCTGCACAGTGGTTTGTAAAAATGAAACCGATGGCAGACAAAGCTCTTGCTGCATGGAAAAATGGTGAAATCGTATTCTATCCTCGCAAATGGGAAAACACATATTCACACTGGCTTGAAAATATTCGCGACTGGTGTGTAAGCCGTCAGATCTGGTGGGGACACAGAATTCCTGCATGGTACTGTGAATGTGGTGAAACAATCGTAAGCCGTGAAGATCCTTCATGCTGTCCAAAGTGCGGATCAAAAAATCTTACTCAGGATCCAGATGTTCTTGATACATGGTTCTCATCTTGGCTCTGGCCTTTCTCAACACTCGGATGGCCACAGAAAACTGCAGACCTCGAAAGATTCTATCCTACAACTGCACTCGTTACAGCATACGACATCATCTTCTTCTGGGTTAGCCGTATGATTATGGCAGGTTTGGAATTTACAGGTAAGGCACCATTCCACGATATCTACATTCACGGACTTGTTCGTGACAAGCAGGGACGTAAAATGTCCAAGTCTCTCGGAAACGGAATGGACCCTCTCGAAATCATCGACATGTACGGAGCCGACGCGCTCAAGTTTACACTCGGTTTCATGTGTGCTCAGGGACAGGACATTTTGATTGACAAAGATTCTTTCAAACTCGGATCTCGTTTCTGTAACAAAGTCTGGAACGCTAACCGTTACCTCCTCGGAAACCTCGAAGGAAGAAATCTTGTTCCAGTAACTGATGCAGATTTGACAGAACTTGACAAATGGATTTACAGCCGCTTGAACTACGCTGCAAAAACAGCACGCGAAGCTCTTGAAGGTTACCGCTATAACGATGCAGCTTCAGCACTTATGGAATTCTTCTGGAATGAATTTTGTGACTGGTATGTTGAAGCAACAAAACTTAATTTCTGGAACGGCGACGACAAGGAAAAGGATAGACAGGCAAGTGTACTCCTCAATCTTCTCGAAGAATCACTTCGTCTTCTTCATCCTTATTTGCCATTCGTTACAGAAGAAATCTATCAGAAACTTCCGCTTGCAGAAATTGTTGAAAGCCGCAAGAAAGCAGGCGACAACAAGATCGTTTCTACATCAACATACAACGGAATGCTCATTAATGCTCCATATCCAGAATATATGGCATCACGCGAAAACGAAACTGTTGCAAAACGCTTTGACACTCTCAAAGATTTGATTACAAAAGTTCGTTCACTTCGTGCTGACTGCGGTATCGATCCTGCAAACAAGATTAATCTTGCAGTTATCGTTACAAAGGGAAGTGAAGCTGAAGTTTGTAAAGAAAAAGTAGATATGATTAAACTTCTTGCAGGTCTTGCAAATGTAGAATTTGTAGAAACAAAACCTGCAAGTTCAATCGGTACAGTTGGAACAGGCTTTGAAGCATTCATCCTTATCGATGAAAACATCAACAAGGACCAGCTCATCGCAAGATTCCAGAAAACTATCGAAACAGAAAAAGGCTACGCAGCTAAATCTCAGGCCAAGCTCAGCGGCAGTTTCGCCCAGCACGCCCCAGCCGAAGTTGTCCAGGCCGAAAAAGATAAACTCGAAGAATCTTTGAGAATGATCGAAAAACTCGAGAGTTATATAAAGAGTTTGTAGAGTTTAAAACCGACAAGATTTTTGAGCCATTTGCTTTGACCTTATAAGGGACACTACAAAGAAAATGGCTTTGATTGGATACTATAAAAATTAACGCGTAGTCGGTTTTCTGTTATAAAAAAAATTCTGCGCCGCAGTCATACCCAATACTGCACCCGCGAGCACAGCCTTTTTTTATAACAGAAAACTGACGGGAGCGTTAATTTTTATAGTGTGAATAAAAAGATATTTTTTATGTAGGGGCCCATTATGAGCAAATACGAAATGCGCGTTGAAAAGTCAAATCAAATGGATCAAAAATCCATGCTTGAACTCGGTGGAATCTCTCTCGCCCCATACATCCAGCTCGCAACAGAACTCATCGGTAAAGCACGACATGCCGGCGGAAACATGTTCCGTCATCAGATTGATACAATGGGAATCTTAATCGACTACGGTTACATCGACAGCGTTCTTCTTAAGGCCTCTGTAATTCACGACACAATCGAAGACATCGAAGGTTTTGACTTTAACAGAATTATCAATGTAGATGAAGAAGGTGAGGACGTTTACCGTCTTGTTCTCGAAGTAACAAAAAGACCTGGCGAAGAAAAGAAAGATTTCTTGCGCCGTATCATTGATACAGGAAGTCAGAAAGCAAAAATTTTGAAATGTGCTGACCGCATCAGTAACATGATTTCACTCGGTTTTGTAACTGATCCGAAATTTATTGAACGATACTGTGATGAAACAGAATGTTTTTTGCTTCCGATTGCAATCGAAGTAGACTTCAATATGTATCAGGAACTTATCAACCTCATCATTACGCGCAGAAAGTATCTCGAAGAATCAGGATACATCGAAAAGAAAAAAGCAGGACTTATCTAAAAGACATCACGCTTTATAAATTCCATCAGAGGAAAAATGAAGAACACGTCAAAAAAGAGAATTCTTAATGCAATCAAACAGGATGCTGCACTAAAACTTTCCAAAAAACTCGGCGCAAATGCAAATCAGAAAGACGTTGAAAACGTAGAAAAAAATCTCGAAAAAATGAACAAAGGTCCAATGACTCAAATCTGGGATAAAGTTGTTGCACTCTGGCTTGCATTTCTTGATCCGAATGTTCCTGTTATAAAAAAGACTTTAATCATCGGTGGACTTTTGTATCTTCTTTTACCGGTTGATATTATTGCAGACTTTCTTCCTGGAATCGGTTTAATCGATGATGCATTTGTAATTTTGTTTACAGCCCGCGAAGTTTTTGATCTTGCTGCCGGAACTGTAATCGAAAAAGTTAAAGAACCAATTGATGATAAGATAAAAGAAGTAATCGATGAAAAATTAAATAATGCGATGAAGAATACTTTAATTGGAATGTCGATAACATGTCTTATCATGACTGTGGGTTTGGTTTTTGTTATTTTCAAGCCGTTTGGTCATGACATATCGTTTGATGCAGCAGCTGGAATTTTCGTCGGCCTCATGGTGTGGGGAACTTACAGGTTTATAAAAAATGTAATCAATTTATGGCCGTGGATAAAAAGTATTTTCACAGAACGAGGAATTAAAAAAGGACTCATTGCAAAAATCAAAAGTGAATACAAAGCAGTAAAGATTTATGACACTATAGTTGAAATCGGTTCAAAACTTTTTTCTTCGTTTAATGAGATTCCGGATACTTCAGAAATATATGACCATTACTTTATATATATTAGAAAACGTGTTATAATTTTTGCAGCATGTGTTGCGTTATATTCTGTCCTTTTCTGCTGGGTTTTAAAACCTTACTTAATCGGACAGTTTGGCGGATTAAAAATGTGGCAATTATATTTTTATCCGATCACCCATATTATTAAGGTATTTCAAAAATGAACATGTATTGTGTAAACTGGCTCTTGAAAGAACTTGACCAGCTTGAATCAAAAAAAGTAATTACATCTAAGGCTTCAGAAAAAATCAAAGATTATTACAACGAGCAGATAAGGCTCGAAAATGAAACTCGTGAAAGGGAAGAAGCAGAAAGAAAACGAAATAAAAAATCAGTTCCTGTTTCGATGGTACTTTCGATTATTGCATCTCTTCTCATCGTAGGCGGAATCATCACTTTGATTGCATATAACTACGAAGCAATTCCGACTGTCGTAAAGACAATGCTTGCTTTTGTCGTTATGTTTGCAACTCCTACTGTATATGCTGTATTGAAATATGCTCTCAAAAAAGAGCTTAAAACTGTCAAAACAGAAATTATTGCTGTTTTCTGGTCGGGACTATTTGGTGCAGGCGTTGCATGGCTTGGACAGATTTTAAGGCTTCCTTCAAATCCTGCGGCTTTCTTATTGGTTTGGGCTGCAGCAACTGTTTTTGTTCTTTATGTCCTTAAAAGTAAATTTGCATTTGGTTTTGCGATTTTTCTTTCTGTTTACTACTGCATAACAGGGCAGCTTGTAATGCACGAGAATGCAGTCTTTACATATCTTCTCATTGCTGCATTAATTCCATATGCACGAAAAAAAGACATCAGAAAATATGCACTCATTTTGACAGCACTTTTGCTTCTTGGCTTTGTTCTCGAAAAGAGCATCCCGGGACTCTGGATTATCTGTTACATCAGTGCGTTTGTTTTGCTTTTCGTACTCGGATGCAGAAAAGAAAATATTTATTACAAGGCATCGGGATTTATCGGTGTTGCGTCCCTTTTTGCAATGCTTACACCTGATCACTTCTGGCAGAATGTCGGACCTCGTTTTTTCAGAAATGAATATGCATTCAATCCGGTAATTTCAATTGCGGATTATGTTGTAACTGCAGCGCTTGTTGCATTTGCAGTTTATTTTGTAATAGGCCTTATTAAAAAGGCTAAAGTGGAACTTGCGTATAAAGATGAATCAATCGAAAAAAACGGTTTTATTTGTAAAGGCGACTGGTTTTTTCTTGAAACTTCCGTTATTGCAGTTACTGCTTTCATTTATATCTGGTTTGTTCTTGTAAGCATCGTTCCTGGTCTTACTCAGTATACAAAAGATGTATTCTTCCTTTTTGAAGTTTTAATGAGTTTATATCTTGTTACAGTATGTAAGTCTCCGGTATCTTTGCTTTCTGTTCTTTTTGTTGTGTACAGCGGATGTTTTGCAGAGATAAATTTTGCACTTCCGATTGCAATACTTTTTGTAATGAGTTTCTATCTTTCGAAATATTTGAAAGAAGATTTTTATGAATATAAACCTACTGAAAATCAGAAGAAAAATGTATTCATTTCTTTCCCTTTAATCGTAATATTCATTCAGAACTGCGTTATTTATAATAAAAAGACAATTGCTTTGACAACTGTAAATCACAGCGGATACATTTTGAATGCTTCTGTATTCTGGATTCTTCTTGCAGTTTGTATTCTTCAGGCTGTGTTTGCTTTCAGAAAATTAATTTCAGAAAAAAAAGATATAACAAGTTTAATTGAATACCTTGCAGCAAATGTGCTTTCTCTTTTTATAATTTTAGCAAAAGACATTCATTATGAATTTGATTTCATTCCATACATGGGAATGAAAAACCTCATGTATTTTGCAGGTACAGTTCTTCTTTTGTTTGCTGTTTATTCTTTTACAATGAAAATTATCAAAAACAAACAGGAACTTTTCGCTGCAGAGATATTAATGATTATCAATCAGCTTGCTTTTTTCAATTCAATAGTTGAATTGTCTTATTTAATTCTTTTCTTTGCGCTCATATCATGGTTTGGAAAAGAAAACGGCAAAAATATACTCGCTAAGGTAATTTCAAAATGTGGTTCAATTGCATTTGTATTCATTGTTTTTATAGTAATGCTTAGCAAAGGAGAGTTTGCGTACTGGAATGATCTCACATTTGAATGGCTCGAAATATGTTATCTTGTCGTTTTAGCAGCAATTTGTTTTGTCATTCCATTGATCAATTCAATCAGAAGAAGGGAAGTGAAGCCGATTATCTTTGCTTCATATTTTGTTCTTTATTTAATTTATAAACTTGAAGATAATGAATGTTTTACTTTCAGATTAATTAATGGTGGTGAAGCAATTTCATATATTTCACTTGCATTTATAATCGTTCTTTGTGTAATGGGAATGCTTAAGGCTTATAAAAATAAAAAGCTTGCATCTTTCAACGGTTATACAGTTTTAATGGGAATATCGATAATTTCAAAATTCTTTACATTGTATGAAAATCTTGTCGCTGCCGGCGTGATGTTCATCTGTTTTGGAATTGCACTTTTTGTAATAAATCATTTATTCATGAAAAATCAGAATACTGAAAAAGTGGAATCTGATAGAAAAGGGGAGGCTTCTGATGAAAATAAATAAGACTCATATTTTTATTGCAGCAGTTGTTTTTCAGATTGCAGTTTTTGCATTTACTATCTGCAAGGCAAAATCCGTTGTTAAAGAAGCCGCCAGAAATGGTCAGATTTATACTTTTGAAACAAATGTCTATGATCCACGTGATGTGATGAAGGGAAGATATGTTCAGCTTTCTTTTAATGAATCTACAGTTTCAATTGAAAATCTTGATGAAGAATCAAAGTCTATAAAATTTAGTTCAATTCCAGTCGGAAAAAAACTTTACGCAGTGATTAAAGCAGATGAAAATGGAATTGCACATATTTCCGGTCTTCGAGAAAAAATTCCACAGGATCAAACTTTTATAACAGTTAAGTTTAAATATTTTTATCAGCAGGAAGAAAAAAAAGTTTCGCTTGATTTTAATTTTGACCGTTTTTATCTTCAGGAAGAACATGCTGACTTTATTGATAAAGTAAGATCCAGTGAACATCCTATGCATCTCGAAGTTTACATCGATGGCAGGGGAAACATAATCCAGAAAGAACTTTATCTTTATGATGAAGAGCTTGGTTATATTCCTGCAGTGGAATTTATCAAGAAAGCAAACAATAAATAATACAACTTTCTAAAACCAGTCAAACATCGTGAAAACTTTCACAATAACAAACCCCCGTTAGTTGAAAATTCCACAAAACTCAACAAAGACGGGGGTTTTATTGAGTTCCACTTATTGACTATTTCTTTCTTAAATTCTAAAATATTGGCAAATTCCAATTTTTAGGAGATATAACATGGCAGATGTAAAAGTTGCTATTAATGGTTTCGGCCGTATCGGTCGTTTGGCTTTCCGTCAGATGTTTGGCGCTAAAGGATATGAAGTAGTTGCTATCAACGATTTGACAAAACCTTCAATGCTCGCTCACCTTTTAAAATATGATACAGCACAGGGTGGATACTGTGGAAAAATCGGTGAAAACCTCCACACTGTTTCAGCTGATGATGAAGCTGGTACAATCACTGTAGATGGAAAAGTTCTTAAAATCTACGCAGAAAAAGAAGCTAAAAACTGTCCTTGGGGAGAACTCAAAGTTGACGTTGTTCTCGAATGTACAGGTTTCTACTGCAAGAAAGAACTCGCTCAGCAGCACATTGATGCTGGTGCAAGAAAAGTTGTAATTTCAGCTCCTGCTGGAAACGACCTTCCTACAATCGTTTACAATGTAAACCACAAATCTTTGACAAAGAACGACAACATCATTTCTGCAGCTTCTTGTACAACAAACTGTCTCGCTCCAATGGCTAAAGCTCTCAATGATGCATTCCCTATCCAGTCAGGAATCATGTCTACAATCCACGCTTACACAGGTGACCAGATGATCCTCGACGGCCCACACCGTAAAGGCGACCTCCGCCGTGCACGTGCAGGTGCTGCAAACATCGTTCCAAACTCAACAGGTGCTGCAAAGGCTATCGGTCTTGTAATTCCTGAATTGAACGGAAAACTCATCGGATCAGCTCAGCGTGTTCCAACTCCTACAGGATCAACAACATTGTTGTTCGCAGTAGTAAAAGGAAAAGACGTTACAGTTGACGCTGTAAATGCAGCTATGAAAAAACAGGCTACAGAATCTTTCGGATACAACGAAGACCAGATCGTATCTTCAGACATCATCGGTATGAAGTTTGGTTCATTGTTCGATGCAACACAGACTATGGTATCAAAAGTTGATGACGATACATATCAGGTAGAAGTAGTATCATGGTACGATAACGAAAACTCATATACATCACAGATGGTTCGCACAATTAAATACTTCTCAGAAAACTGCTAATTAACAGTAATCTGATTTAAGAAAAGGCTCAGTTGAATAAACTGAGTCTTTTTTTTACTCTGAGAAGTATTTAGTGCTAGTAAGTAAGGGGATATGGCTGAATTGCTGACATTTATTCTTGTTATGTGATGTATATGAGTTTTCGTTATCGTGCTATTCGACTGTCGCGATTCGATCGTGCGCGTGAGCGCAAAGTCAAATAATTTCCTATAGGCAAACGGAGCAAAGCGACGTATGGTTAGAACTATCAAAATACACCTATTTATATGAGGCTTAGGGAAAAAGGGCTTATAAATTCCACTTTTAACTAAAATATGCGGTTTGCGTGTAAATTGTCAAAATGTCACTTTATACTTGACATAATGTAACTTTACACCATATACTGTTGGTGAGGTCAAAAATGAAAGAAATCATCAAATATCTCAGAACAGTAAACTCTTTTACGCAGGATGATGTTGCCCAAAAGCTTGGAATTGCGCGTCAGTCTTATATCAAATATGAAAATGGCAGTGTAGTTCCACCTGCAAAAACAGTTCAGCGTCTTGCAGAAATCTATGGAGTGACAGAAAGCTTTATTTATGAAAATAAAGTTCCTTCATATTCCAACAAGTCCAGCGAAAATGTCCGTATTTATGATGCTTATTTTGATGGAACTGCGGTAAGGGTTTTGGATGATGACTTTTCGTTTTCGAAGGGGCAGCGTTTTAAGGTTGTCGTAGATGCAGATGAAGACAAAGAGAAGAGAAGGCAGAAGTCATATAATTTTCTTAAAAAAATAATTGATGAAAAGCCTTTTAAAATTGAGTTTTCGGATGATGACCCATATTATAAAAAGGCAATTGGAAAAGCTAAGGAGGAAAAATATGGATTTACTGATTGATACTAATATTTTGATTGATGTAATTGTTCATAGGGATGAGTTTTTTAGCTGTTCTAAAGAGATTTATGATAAATGTGTAAATAAACTTTGTAATGGTTATGTTGCAGCTCATTCAATAACCAATATGAATTATATTCTTCGTAAAAGTATTTCCGACGAAGTCCGACGTAAAATATTGATTTCAATTTGTGAACTTTTTACAGTTGTCGGCCTGGATTCTCAAAAGCTTGTTTCTGCACTTCACAGGTCAGAGTTTTCAGATTTTGAAGACTGCCTTCAGGATGAATGTGCAATTGACATCAATGCCGATTACATTATTACGCGCAATAAGGAAGATTACGAAGCATCACGCATTAAGGCTGTCACTCCGGCAGAGTTTTTGAAAATCTGTTAAAGAAATAAATCTCCCAAAAATCGAAAAGTGAAATTTGAAAATTGAAAAATTAAAAGAACATATTGACAATCATTTATATGTTCGGAGTCTTTTGTGTTCGCAGGCAGTGTTTGCTTCTTACGCAGAAGTGTGCGGTGCATGTACCGGTGCCATCCGCGCATTCAACTAATAAACAATCAGGCAGTCTTGGAAACGAGGCTGCCTTTTTTTATATCATATTCCAAGGAATAAAACCTGGTTTTTCATCTGTTGCAGGTAGAGATTGGTCTCCGCCGTACACAATGTTGCAGTTTTCATTTTTTAAAATTCCATTACGCACGAGCAGTTTTATGTTTTTCAAAAAATCCTGATTTCTTGTGGCACCGGCTTTTATTTCATAAGCTTTTAAAAACTGAAATTCCTTGGTAATCAAATCTACTTCTACATTATTTTTGTCTCGATAGAAAAACAGATTGCTTTCTAAACCTGTAAAATACCGCTGCTTTAAAAAATCGCTTACAATCAGATTTTCAAATAATGCACCGCGTAAATAAAACTGTTCAATATCCGCCGGTTTTGTAATTCCCAAAAGATAACACGCAAGCCCTGTATCGTAAAAATACAATTTCGGAGATTTTACAAGACGTTTTTCAATGTTGGCATAATATGGCTGTAATCTGAAAATTATGTAGCTTGTTTCTAAAACAGAAATCCATTTTTCTGCAGTCGGACGCGAAATTTCTGCTGCTTCTGCAAGTTCTGTAATATTCAAAAGCTGACCAACTCTTCCTGCACAAAGTTTTATAAATTTTGAAAAAGCTGTAAGTTCTGTAACATTCTGAACCTGGCGTACATCGCGTTCAACATATGTTTGAAAATAAGAAGAGTAAAAAAGTGTAGGATTTATGTGTTCATTATAAATACGAGGAAAAGAGCCTGTGTAGAGAAGTTCATTTATAGTTTGTGGAAGAATGTCTGCATCACGCATTTCGGAAACAGAAAGCGGTGCCATGGTAAAAAGTGCAGTTCTGCCTGCAAGAGTCTGACTTACTGACTGCATTAAAAGAAGATTGTGGCTTCCGGTTAGAACATACATTCCGTGCTCATTTACTTCATCAACATGAGATTGAATGTACGAAAGAAGACTTGGAACACGCTGTATTTCATCAATTATTGTGTGAGTTGAATATATTTTTAAAAATCCACGTGGATCCTGTTCTGCATCCATACGGTTATCAATATCTTCAAGCGAAACATATTTATAATCCGGAAGAAGATTTTTTAAAAGAGTAGATTTTCCACACTGACGGCAACCTGTCACAGTAACAACCGGAAACATAGTAAGAAGTTCTTTTATTTTTTTTTCTGCAGTTCTATTGTACATATA